>JABFSD010000239.1 GCA_013140935.1 Acidobacteriota bacterium | reverse complement strand
CCGATGTGCAGGTAAAAACGCCGCTGAAAGATTTGACCTTTAACACGCGGCTCATCCGCGAATTGCTGCCGGTGAAAACGCAGGGTTTCAGCCGTTCGTTATCGCGGTTGGGCGAACGCCGCTTGAAAAATTACCTGCAAGAGAAAGGCTATTTTTTCGCGGAAGTGTCGTCGCGTTGCGAACCCGTTGCCTGTCAGGGTAACGATTTGAAAGTGTTTTATGACGTTGAGCCGGGTGAACGTTATCAACTTACCGACGTGCGCTTTGAAGGTACGCAAGCCATCAAGCCCCTTGCGCTTTCCAGCGAGTTGCAATCGCAACCGGCGAATGCGCTGAGCGGCGTGCCCTTCCTGCGTGATTGGGTGGGGGGCCTTAAGCGCGGCATCACCAGCAACGAGCGCGTCAAAGCCGACGTCGAAGTCATTCGCCGTTATCTGATTGACCGGGGTTATCGTGACGCCCGTGTGGGGTCACGTTTCGCCGTCACCGAAAGCCAGGGCCTGATCGTGGTCTTCGGCGTCGAAGAAGGCCTCAAGTCGAATGTGAGCGACGTCGTCGTGCGCGGCAACGGCTTGTTGACCGAAAGCGAATTGCTCGCCGTCGTACCCGCCGCTGCGGGCGAGCCGTTTTCCTTGACCAATGCGCTTGCGGGCGCGCAACAGATCAAGATGCTTTACACCCAACGCGGCTATCTCGAAGCCAATGCCGAAGTCGAATTCGTCGAACTCGCGCCTGATCGCGTGCGACTGGTTTATAACGTGAACGAAGGCCAGCAGGCGCGGCTCGAAGGCGAAGTGCAAGTCATCGGCAACAATAAAACCAAGCTCAACTGGTTGCGCCGTTACTATGATTTCAAGACGGGCGACATCATCACGCCCGCGCAAATTCGCCAGACGCAACGCGACCTTTACGCCACCGGAGCCTTCCGTGAAGTGGGCATCCGCACCGAACCGGTCAACACGTTTACGGGTACGCACAACCTCACGATCAACGTCACCGAAGCCAAGCCGCTGCTCTTTGTTTACGGCTTGGGTTATTCGACCGACGACGGCTCGCGTGGCTTTGCGAACGGCTTGCGCGGCCTGACGGAACTCACGTTCAACAACATTCGCGGCACGTTGGATACGGCGACGTTGCGCTTGCGGGCGAGCCGCCGCGAACAGTATGCGCAATTTTCGTTTACCGATTTGCGGCCTTTCGGGTGGAAGTGGCCGACGACGTTCTCGACGTTTTATACGCGCAATAACGACCTGCGGCCTTTCACGCGGCGACGCGAAAGCGTAGACGGCAAGGTGCAAGACGTAACCGATAACTCCTCTTTCGGGTTGCAGCGCTTTGCGGCTTTCATTCAAACCGAACGCAAATTGAACGACATTACGTCGCTACGGTTTCGCTATAACCTCGAACGCGCGAACCTGTTCAATTTCGAGCAAACGTTTCCTGAAACCGAAGTCACGCGCAACGAACGCGCCGTGCGCCTCGGCATCTTCGCCGTGGGCATCTCGCGCGACACGCGCGACAATTTGTTGAACCCGTCGCGCGGACAACTATTCAGCGCCGACAATCTGCTGGCGGCCAACGCGCTGGGCGGCAACGAATCGTTCAACAAATTCTTTGCGAACTATCAGCGCTATTACACCTTCGATCCGGCGACGCGCTGGCTGAAAGATTCGACGTTGGCCTTTTCGGCGCGCGTCGGTTTGGCGCGCGTGATGTTGCCCGCCGACCGTGACCGCAACGGTACGATCAGCGAATCGGAACGCCGCCTGCCGATCAGCGAACGCTTTTTCACGGGCGGCGCTACGACGTTGCGCGGCTTCAAATTCGAGACGGCTGGGCCGCAGGGCATTCTCGCGCCGCGCCCGTCGTGCCAGACGCTCAGCCCCACTTGCTTTGAATTGCCGGCGCTCGTGCCGCTCGGCGGCGATGCGCTGACGGTGATGAATTTCGAGTTGCGCTATCCGCTGACTTCACGCATGCGCCTCGTGCCGTTTTATGATTTGGGCAATGTGTTTTATAAAGTCAGCGATTTGAATTGGCCGAGTATGACCAGCACGTTGGGTTTGGGAATCCGCATCAATACGCCGCTTGGCCCGATTGGCGTAGATTACGGCTTTCTGCTCGACCCGCCCGCGTTTCAATTCGGACAGGCGACGTTACGACAACCGCGCGGCGCGTTTCATATTCGGTTTGGACAAACGTTTTAAGCGACGGTGGCACAATCTGCCGAGATTGTGCCGCGTTGTCAGTTAGCCCTTTCAGAGCAACAAGACGCCTTGCGCAAACAGGCTTCAGGATGGGCGCGTCACGATCAATGCATGCAATTACGAGCGGCGCAATCTTGGCAGATTGCGCCGCCGTTTCTGCCCAAAGGACGAAAGAACCATGACAAAATTTTGCCCTCAATGCGGCGCATCGCTCAATGAAGCGCAACGGTTTTGCAACAAGTGCGGTGCGTCGTTACAACCGACGACGCCTTATGCCGCGCCGGCGAGTGAAGCGTCGACCGCGCATCAGACGTATGCACCGCCACCACCTGCGTCAGCGCCGTATGGCAATGTGAGCGCGAGTTATCAAAGCGCGCCGCCGGTGCAGCCTTATCAAACCGGTCAACTGCCGCAACCGCCTAACTATGGGCAGAACTCGTTCAACCTCGGACTGACGACGAATCAAATTTGTTCGCTGTTGTATTTGCTGCCGATTCTCGGCCCGATTCTGGGTTTGGTCATCGAACCGTATAACCGTGACCGCGAGATTCGTTTTCACGCCTGGCAATCGCTGTTGCTGACCGGCGCATGGTTCGTGTTGACGCGCATCGCCATCCCGATTTTGAAGTTCACCTTTATCCCCGATGCTTTCGTGTGGCTGATGAACACCGGCGCGTGGTTCGCGTTTTTCGGCGTATGGATTTATCTGATCGTACAAACGTGGCAAGGCATTAAATTCCGCCTGCCCATCTTAGGCGACGTAGCCGAACAGCAGGCGCAAAACCAGGTGAAGCTATGAAGTTTTATGCGCTCATCTTTCAAATCGGGCAACTCTGCGTTTTGTGCTGCGCCTCATTGTGGGCGCAACCCGTCGAATCGCCCAAGCTGCCTGCCAGTTTGCCGGTTGGCCTGACTGACGCCGAAGTGCAACTCATTCGTAAAGAAACCAATCCCAAAGATCACGTCGAAGCCGTCACGCGCGTCGCTGAAGCGCGCCTCGCGCAAGCCTTCAAACAAGCGGCAGACAACCCGGAGGCAGCGTTAAAAGACCTAGAGCTTTATAGCGCGTTGATGACTTACGGCAACGACCACACGCGGTATCTGAATTTACCGGTCAAAGAACGCAACAAGATTCTCAAAGTCATCGAACAATCCATCTTCAAACAACAACGCAACCTCGAAGGCACGCGCCAGCAACTGCCGATCGAAGCCCGCGAACAAACCGAAAAACTCGTCGAAGCGATCAAACGCATCCGCTTGCGCGCGATTGATGACGTGCTGGGCAACGGTGGAATCATTAAATAGCGGAGAATGCGGAATACGGAATTCAGTTTTTCCCCGAACCGTGCTACCGAATTCCGAATTCCGACTTCATGCTCAAAACTCTCGTTCTCGATACCCAAACCAAAAAGCTCACGATGGTGAGCGACCCTGATCGCATCAGCGAACTGTGCGGCGAACCGCATAAGATCGTTTGGGTAGACGTGAACGATCCGACCGGCGACGATTTCGCCGAGTTAGCCAAAGAGTTCAACTTTCATCCGCTCGCCATCGAAGACTGTCGCCTCGCGCATCAACGTCCGAAAATCGAAGAGTATTCCAACTGCTATTTCATCGTATTGTATGAAGCCGAGCTTAACGCGGATAGCGAACTTGAATTGCGCGAGTTGAATTTGTTTCTCGGCAAAAACTTTTTGGTCACGGCGCACAGCCGCCCGATTCATGCCGTCGCCGAAGCCGAAAAGCTGTGGCTGAGTTGGGCCGACGGCAACGAACAGCCAACGGCATTGCTTGCTTACCTGCTGATTGATCGCATCGTGGACGAATACATGATATTGCTCGACACGTTGTCAGACCGCATTGATGAACTCGAAGACCGCATCTTCGGCGACTTTCAACCTGCGTCGTTGCAGGAAGTCTTTCGCATTAAAAAACAACTGCTCTATTTGCGGCGTTCGATCACGCCGTTACGCGATGTGTTCAACAAGTTGTTGCGCCGTGAACTGCCGATCTTCACGCGCGAGACGTTGATCTATTGGCAGGACGTTTATGACAGTCTCAACCGCGTCGCCGAAATGATTGATACGCTACGCGACATGCTGGCTTCGACGGTGGATGCTTATATGTCGGTCTCAGGCCATCGCATGAATGTGACGATGCGATGGTTGACGGCTGTGTCTACGATCTTGATGTCGGTGACGTTGCTGGCAGGCGTCTATGGAATGAATTTCAACTACATGCCCGAACTCGGTTGGCGTTATGGTTATGTCGCCGTGTTGCTGGCGATGTTGGGATTGGCGCTCGCGCTTTACTTTTACTTTCGGAAGATCAAATGGCTGTGAAACGCAAACTGCGCAAACCGCGTTTGAATCCGGTCGCGCGCTTGAAACCACGCGGCACGGAATCGGCTTCTGCATTGAAAGCTGCTGAATTCCCAGAAGGCTTACTTGATGACGCTGCCGTGCCTGAAAGCCGTACTTCGTCGGTGGTGATGCTGGTGATTACGTTGGTGAGTTTGAGTTATATCGGCTTCATCGCGTGGTGCGTGGCGCAGATGCCTGCCAAATAGTTCATTCATTCATTTCACCCGGCGCGTCTTACCCTGCAAAAAATCCATCATCACGTAATCGCCCAGTTGCAAACTCGTCGTGAAATAAGCTTTGCCTTGTGCGACCTGCGTCATCTGTTTGACGAACTCGACCAGGTAATGATCCGTCGTCAGCATAAACGTATTCACGATGATGCTCGAACGGCGGCATTGCGCGGCTTCAGCCAACGTTGCGTCAATAATCATCGGATCGAGTCCCATCGAATTTTTATAAAGTCTTCTTTGTGCTTTGGGACCACCCGCTTTCTTCTTACTCTGAGGTTGATTGTGATGCCCGCCGAACATTTCTTCTTCGTCCAGAAACAGCGCCGAAGGCTTGCCGTCGGTAATCATAATGATCTGGCGCATGTCTTTGCGTTGCGCCATCAACAGGCGGCGCGCGAGTTTCAGTCCTTCAGCCGTGTTCGTGTGATAAGGCCCGACCTGAATGCCCGCGAGTTTGCTCATCGGCACTTCTTCCGCGCCGTCGTGAAAGAGTACGAGCTTGATCGTGTCGCCCGGATATTGCGTGCGAATGAGATGCGAGAGCGCCAATGCCACGCGCTTGGCGGGCGTGAAGCGATCTTCGCCATACAAGATCATCGAATGCGAACAGTCGAGCATCACCACCGTTGCGCATGACGATTGATATTCCGCTTGCCGCACCATCAAGTCGCGGTATTCGAGATTGAGCGGCACGCCCAAGCCTTCGCGCCCAATCGCATTGAGCAGCGTCGCGGTCACGTCCAGATTCATCGCATCGCCGAATTCATAAGGTTTGGATGATTCGTAAGCCTCGACGCCGGTCGAGAGATATTTCGTATCGTGGCGTCCGAGCGAAGACTTCCCCAAACTCGACATCAAATGCTTGAGCGTGTTGTAGCCGAGAAAGTCTACGCCCTTTTGCGTGACCTCAAATTTGATTTGTGGCTCTTTGTATTGGTCAGTCTCGCCTTGCTGTTGCTGATTGCGCCATTCAGCGCGGTCAGCCTCACCGTCTTGTCCGAGCGCGTTTTGTAAAGCTTCCTGATCGCCGAGCGCGTTGAGATAACCTTCCTGCAACAATCGCTCAATCAGCCGATCAATCAGCTTCTCAAGATCGCTGCTACGTGCGTTGCCTTCCCCGTCAAAGAGTTGTTTGTATTGTTCCTGATCGAGCAAGCCCGAATTTTTCAAGGCTTCGCGGATGGCCTGGCGCAACTGTTCGAGCGCGTCTTCAGGATCGGGTTTGTTGAACTCATCTTCGCTATCCCAGTCTTGCCAGCGGCGTTTGAACTGTTTCTGAAAGCCGCTTTCCAGCAAGTGTTCTGACAAGGCTTCCATCAATTCTTCGAGACTGATGTCGTCCCAATCCTGCCACGTCCATTTTGAGTATTTGGTAAATCGCATAAGGCTCGTTCCTCTTTCGTTGCGAGTGCGTTGTAACACGCAGCGCGCGTCTCGCAAACTTGTTCCGTCATAAATTTCAGGCGAATGATTGTTCCACTCAACCGCTTTGGCTATAGTGCGCGCGCTGTATTCATCTCAACTTTACCGGAAGAAAACGCATGTCAGATTACGTCAGCCAGATCGCAAACCACATTCGCGCGGAGTTGCATAAAGTCATCGTCGGTCAGGACGAAGTAATTGACCAAGTCTTGATTTGCCTGCTCGCCGAAGGCCACGCCTTGCTCGAAGGCGTGCCGGGCACGGCGAAAACCTTGCTGGTCAAGACGCTTGCGCGCATCGTCGGCGCAAGTTTCAATCGCATTCAGTTTACGCCTGACCTGATGCCCGCCGACATCACCGGCACGAATGTTTTCAACTTGAATACGTCGCAATTCACCTTGCGCTATGGGCCGGTGTTCACCGACATTTTGCTCGCCGATGAAATCAATCGGACTCCGCCCAAGACGCAAGCCGCGTTGCTTGAAGCGATGGAAGAACGTCAGGTCACGATTGACGGCGAGACGCACGGGCTGTCGCCGATCTTCACCGTGTTGGCGACCGAGAATCCAATTGAATATGAAGGAACTTATCCGCTGCCCGAAGCGCAACTTGATCGTTTTTTGTTAAAAGTTTTGATCGGCTATCCGTCGGCGGAACACGAAGCGCAAATCGTGGCGAACTGGCAAGCCGGATTCAACGCGCGCAAGCTCGAAGCCGTGAATCTCATCCCGCTGACTGATGCTGCCGCGTTGTCGCATTGCCGCGCGCTGGTGCGGCAAGTCAGAGTCGAGCCGGGCATTCAGCATTACATCGTCACGTTGACGCGGCGCACGCGCGACAATGCCAATCTCACGTGGGGCGCAAGTCCGCGTGCGACGGTGGCGCTGCTCTTGGCGAGCAAGGCACTGGCCGCACTGCGCGGACGCGATTTCGTCACGCCCGACGACGTACGCGACGTGACGCATCCGGTGTTAAGGCATCGCATCCTGCTGCGCGCCGAAGCCGAGATCGAAGGCACGACGCCGGATGTGGTGATTGATGAGATTTTGGCAGGCGTCGAAGTGCCACGGTAACTTGCCATGATTTTCACGCGGCGTTTTTTCATCCTGTTGGCAATCGGTGCGCTGCCGTTGGCGTTCGTGTGGACGATGCCTGCGCTCAAGTATGGAATGATCGCTTACGACTTGTTGTTGTTTGCGTTGGCGTGGATTGACGCGCGTCGTGCTGAAAAACCTGAAGCCTTTACCATTGAACGCCACCTGCCCCATCGCCTGATGATTGGCGCTGAAAACGAAGTCGTCATTACTTTGCGCCATCAATGCCCGCGCCGGTTGTCATTCATACTCAAAGACGAATATCCGCCCGCGCTGGAATTGCGCGGCGAACGCATCTTTCAACTGACGCCGATTCGCCAGCGCAGCAGCGACGGCATGCCAGTGAGTAAGATGCGTGAAGCGACGGCGCGCTATCACTTATATGCCTCAGTGCGCGGCGATTACGAATTCGGCGACCTCGTGATTCGTTACGACGCACCGTGGGGCTTGGTCACGAAACAGGCGCGCATCCCCGCCGCCGAACACGTCAAGGTTTATCCCAACTTGCACGAAGCGCGGAAATACGAATTGCAGGCGCGGCACAATCGCCAATTGCTGATGGGCTTGCGGCGTACTCGTTTGCGCGGGCAGGGCAGGGAATTTGAGAGCTTGCGCGATTACGTGCGCGGCGACGAGCTAAGGCATATTTCGTGGACGGCCACCGCGCGACGCGGACGCATGACGACGCGGCAATATCAAACCGAACGCAACCAATCCATCGTGGTGATGCTTGACGCCGGACGCCTGATGACTTCGCGCCCGGCCTCTGACAACGAACATCTGGCGAAACTTTCCAAACTCGATCACGCCATCAACGCGACCCTTGCCATCGCTTACGTAGCCGCTTCGGGCGGCGACAACATCGGCCTGCTGGTTTTCAATCGGCAAGTGGCTTCTTACTTGCCGCCGCAACGCGGACACGCGCAACTCAACGCGATGATCGAAGCGCTTTATAACGTCAAGCCGCAGATGGCCGAACCCTCTTATGCCCGCGCGTTTCAATACCTTTCAAACAACTGCAAGCGCCGCTCGCTGGTCGTCATTCTTACTGACTTGGTAGACAGCGAAGCCTCCGCCGAATTGCTGTCGTATACGGCGACATTATTGCCGCGCCACTTGCCGTTGATCGTAACGATTGGCGACAACGATTTGCGCGCGCTGGTTACGCAACCGCCCGCCGACATCTCCGCCGTTTATCAACAAAGCGTCGCCGAAGAATTGGTGCAACAA
>JABFSD010000661.1 GCA_013140935.1 Acidobacteriota bacterium | reverse complement strand
CATACGTCGTGCCGTTGGTATGAATCGCGATGCCGCGCGGGCGGCGGAAGCTGGCGGCAGCAGCCTGTCCCGCATCGCCGCTGTTGCCGTAATTGCCGTTGCCCGCAAACGGGGCGATGTTGAAGTTGGTCGTGTTCGCCACCGAACAGCCCGTACCATTGCAATTGACGATCACGCGGAAGGTGGCGGTGCGCGCGTTGCCCACTGCATCCGTTGCGCTCACCGTAACGACGGTCGTGCCCAACGGGAAGGTCGAGCCGGAAGCCGGCACGGCGGTGACGGTGCGCGCGCCCGAAACCAAATCGGTCGCGGTCGGCAGAGTAAAGTTCACGACTTTGCTATTGCCAGTAGTAATGGTTTCAGTAATGTCAGACGGCGTACTTGAAAACACCGGCGCGGTGGTGTCTTGCACTGTGACCGTTTTAGCGGTGCTGCTGCCGGTAGCGGCGGCTGCGCCCGTGCCGGTCGTCACGGTCAGCACCAGCGAATGCGCGCCTAATGCCAACGTTGGATTGATCGTCAAGGTCGTGCCGATATTCACCGACGATTGACTGGGACGCGTGTCGGTCCAAACCACGCTAGCGACAGCGTCGCCATCGGGGTCAGTCGCGCTGCCCACCAATTGCACCGCGACGCCGTTCGGGCCGGTAGCTTCAATCGTTGCGGGAATCGTGCCCGAATCCACAACGGGCGGGCGATTGGCAGGATTGACCGTAATCGTAATCGTTTTGCCATCAGACAACGGCGTGGCGGCACTATCGGTGGCAGTGAACGTTACGCTGAAAACCACCGGCGTCGAGGCGGATACTACGTCAAAGTCGGGCGTCCAGCTAAAGGCTCCAGTGCTGGCATTGAGCGTAGCGCCACTCGGCAACGCGGGCGTGCTGGTCATCGAGTAAGCCAGCGGCAGGCTGGTCGTGTCAGCCGCGCTCAAGCTGAAAGTTAGTGCCACGCCTTCGCTTACGGTTTTGTTACCGGGCGAAGTCAATACGGGTGCGACATTCGGCTGTTCGCTCGTGCGGCGAATGCGGTTGTTGCCGGTGTCTGCCACATAGACATTGTTCGTCGTAGCAAACAGACCGACGGGCGAACCAAGCGCGGCAGAAACAGCCGGGCCGCCATCGCCCGCAAAGCCAATCGCACCTGAACCAATCACGGTATCAATCACGCGCGTAGAAGCGTCTACGCGCCGAATGCGATTGTTGCCGCGATCACTGATGTAAAGATTCCCGGCGGGGTCTGTCGCTACGCCTTCGGGCGATTTCACTTTCGTGGCGGCGGTCGTCTGCTGCCCATCGCCCTCGAAGCCTTCGCGCACCGGCAACTGGAACGTGCCCGTGCTGAACGGCACGAAGCTGGTAATGGTAAACGCCGTGGTAGAGCCATTCGAGGTGCGCTCGATGCGTCTTACGCGATGGTTATCCGTGTCAGACACGTAAATGACCGCGCCAGTAACAGCCACGCTGGTCGGACGGCGCAATCGTGCATTCGCAACGGCTCCGCCATCGCCGCCTGAACCGGGCGTCCCGGTTTGACCGGCACGGAAGAGCAAGGTTCCGCCCCCGTTTTGCGCGATGACGACATGATTGCCTGGGTCGGCGACGTAGATATTCGATGAGCCATCCACTGCCACGCCCGTGGGCTGGTTCAGATCGGACGCGCCGATCATCGTCGTGCCAACTCGTCCCATAATCGTCGAGATGGTCTGATTGCCGGCAGCAACCACACGAATGCGGCGATTGCCCGTGTCGGCGATATAGAGATTCCCTTGCGCATCTACCGCCAAGCCCGTCGGTCCGTTGAGCGTCGCCAGCGTCGCTACGCCTCCGTCACCGTTGGCATCGGTCGCACTGGCTGACGCCATACCCGCCATACCGGCATAGGTAGAAATTTTGCCGTCGCTCGCATTCACGCGGCGTATCACCTGATTGTTCGCATCGGCGATATACCAGTTGCCGGTGGCGTCTACGGCAATGCCGCTCGGCCCGTCCAGCTTGGCGTTCACGGCGGCATTGCCATCTCCGGCAAAACCGCCTGAGCCGTCACTGACAATCGTGGATAAAGCATTGGCAGCCACTTTGCGCAACCGCGAATTACCCGAATCAACCACTAAGACCGTAGCCACCCCGCTGATCGTAACGGCTTGCAACCCGACCGGCGTATTCAGGCTGAAATTCGTCGCGGGCGTCCCTTCCCCGTTGTAACCTTGCAACGAACGTCCGGCGATGGTTTGCAGGGAGTTGGAAGTATTGACGCTGCGGATGCGGTGATTGCCCGTGTCAGCGATATAAACAAAATTGGCATCCGCCGTGACTCCGGCAGGCGCGTTGAGCTGAATCGAAGTGGGCGCTCCGCTCTCGGCATTGAATCCTTGTGTGCCCGACCCGGCAAAGGTGCGCATGCGCACTACGTCTTCAGTCACCAGATGGCGCACGCGATGGTTGCCCGGCTCGGCAATGATCAGACGACCGCTAAAGATCGCCACGTCGGTCGGGCGCGTGAGCAAAGAGTTTGAAGCCGCGTCGCCTTCTTCGCTGGTGCCGCTCAATCCGCTTGCACTGCCCGCCAACACCGACATCATAGGCGACGCACTCAGACTATTGATCGAAACGACGCGATGATTGCTGCCGTCGGCGATAATCAAACTGCCGCTGTTGTCCGTGCTGAAAATCAACCCCAAAGGCTCATTTAA
>JABFSD010000257.1 GCA_013140935.1 Acidobacteriota bacterium | reverse complement strand
CAAAAACGACGGTGCTGAAATCTGCGGCTGACGACAACGGCGAAGAAGATATTCCCGGCTTGGCGACGCTCGAAACCGCCGACCTCGCCGTGTTGTTTTTGCGTTGGCGGCGTTTGCCTGCCGATCAGGTCGCGCATCTCGAAAAGTATTTGCAATCGGGCAAGCCGCTCATCGCTTTTCGTACGACGACGCATGCGTTCAACTATCCCAAAAGCCATCCGCTCGAAGCGTGGAATCGCCTTGCGCCCGATTATCTCGGCGGGCCGCCGGGTTGGGGCGGGCCGCATTTCCATTACGGACACACGTCAACCACTGCGGTATCGGTGATCGAAGCGAATGCGAAACACCCAATATTGACAGGCGTTTCCACGAAATTCGAGATGCCTTCGTGGCTTTATCACGTGTTGCCTGACTATCCGCCCGCTGACGCCGTGCAATTGTTAATGGGCAAATCGGTAAATCCTGAAAAAGCCGCGACCCGTCCGCCTATAGATAATCCGGTCGCATGGACGTGGACGAACAAAGCTAAAGCGCGTGTCTTCGTCACGACCCTCGGCCATCCTGATGATTTCAAAAACGATACCTTGCAACGTCTGGTCGTCAATGCGACGCATTGGGCGCTAGGCAAAGGCGTACCGAAAAAATGGACGGGCGGTTTTGCGGTGAACGTCAAATATCACGGCATTCGCCCAACTAAAAAGTAGGTACGCCACGCCAGCGGGACGCTGGCGTGGCGTACCTACCGCAAACTTGTTAATGACAGGGGCATCCGCTTCGGCTAAGATGCGCCATCTTTTGGGGCCGTTCGCATCATCATCCCATCTGTCAATAAGTCGCACGGTCATCCTTCGCATCCCGCCCTAAACAAGCAATCCCGACTTTAGTGAGGTAATGGTGTACGGTAAAGCCACGACTGCTGGAATTTCGCCCGCGACAAAAACCAAAAAAGCGCCTACGCCCGTGCGACGCGCTTCGGCGGCGTTTCGCATGTGTCAAGGCTGCGGACGCCCGACGCCGCAACAGGAAGCGAGTTGCACGCATTGCGGCAAGCGCCACTTTCACGCACCAGTCATTGATACAACGGAACACAACGAGCGGCGTTTCGTGATGGACTTTTTCGAACGTGCGACGCCCGCAGCGTATACGTTGTTCGCGATAAACCTGCTGATTTACGTAGCGATGGCGGCGCACTCGCCCGGTTCATTCGTGCATAATTTTTTGCACGGCGTAAACGAACCAACGCTGGCAGAATTCGGCGCAGCCAGTCGCATCGCTTTGTCATTGGGCGAATGGTTTCGCCTGTTCACCTCAGTTTTCTTGCATTTGAGCGGATTACATCTGCTTTCGAGTTCCTTCGCACTTGCCATTGTTGGCCCGCAAGTCGAACGGCTTTACGGTTCGGCGCGCTTTGTGGTGATTTATGTGCTGGCGGGCTTGGGCGGTACAGTTGGCAGCCTCGTAAGCCATCAATTGCGCGGGCAAATGGATGAACTCGCCATCGGCCCTTCTGGCGCAACCTTCGGACTGTTTGGCGTACTCGCGGTATTCGGGCTGAAGTATCGCAAAGAACTGCCGGAATCTTTTCGCCAATCCTTTCTCTTCGCAGTATTGCCTGCCATTTTAGTGAATCTGTTTATCGGCTTCACCGTGCCTTACGTTGACAATGCCGTGACTATTGGCGGACTGATCGCAGGCACAGCCTTAACATTGTTGATTCCCTACTTACCCAATGGCCGCGAACATTCAGCGCGCGTCAACCTCGGATTATTGACAGCTTGCGTGCTGGTGATGTGCTATTGCTTTGGGCAAGCGTATGTCGTCAACACGCGTCCCAAACCACCGATTCAACAAGCGCAATTCAACGAAACCGCCGCTTCGCATTAGGCTGCCAACCACTGTTGTTAAACCACGCTTCCACCGCCATAAAAGACCCTCCTCACCAGGCTTCGCCGCCTTCGTCGTTGCGGGTTTTATCTGTGATGAAAGCACGCAAAGGGCAACGTATCGCGTTGTTGACCGCATCCACACGGCTCACTATACTGCCGCGCAAATGAGCGAACAGCACCCAATGAGCCTAATGAGTTTAATTGAAGGTACTTTGAAATCTGACGGTTTGCGCTTCGCTATCGTAGCGAGCCGTTGGAACGATTTGATCGTGAGCCGTCTGGTCGGCGGAGCGCAAGACGCGCTCATTCGCACAGGCGCGTCAGCCGAACAAATCTCGTTGGTGCGAGTTCCCGGTTCTTTTGAAATTCCCCTGGCAGCACACAAGCTGGCAGCGAGCGGACGTTACGATGCGGTCATTTGCGTAGGCGCAGTGATTCGCGGCGAAACCCCGCATTTCGATCACATCGCCAATGAAGTCACTAAAGGCATCGCCTCTGCTTCGATGGCAACAGGCGTACCGATTGCTTACGGCATCATTACGGCGGACACGGTCGAACAAGCTATCAATCGCGCGGGAGTGAAAGCAGGCAATAAAGGTTTCGAGGCGGCGATGACCGCTATCGAAATGGCGAATTTGCTTAAACAGTTGTAACGCGCGTCGTTTCTTAGATGGTTGATTGCTGCCGCTCCTTGTCGGTTCTCGCTTCAGCCCTCTTCCCCCAAACACACACGACGCACATCATTTCATTTTTATTTTTGCAAGGCGGTCTATTGAAAACTATGGGTGCAAGGCGTAAAGCGCGCG
>JABFSD010000194.1 GCA_013140935.1 Acidobacteriota bacterium | reverse complement strand
GAAGGCATTTGGGTCACGGCGGGTACGTCAGGCACTGATTATTTGATTGATCTGAAATCTCCGTGGATTGGGTTAGGACGCGGCAAATTCAACAGCGTGAAATTTGTTCAAGACATCGGCTGGGCGGTCGGACCTGATGGCCGCGTAGGCAAGTTCACCGGGAAACTGAAATGAGTTCTTTTATTCAACTTGATAAAACTCAATGGGTAAGGGGAGATTACCGTGAAGTCGCTGGCATCCGTGTTCCAGCCAGACCTTGGCAGAGCGACTTGGCTTTACGCTGGAATCCTTCGAAGAAGATGGTTTAGGAGAAGCACGCGCCGCAGGATTTCTCACGGCGAGCGGTAGGCAGTTTTCGATAGTCGAATATGTAAACAGTGCCAATCGTCCGATGACTTACTTTCTCTGCCTTTACCAACTTGAAACCGTAACAAATGATTTGCGTGAGGCTTTGGCCGCATTCGGATTGAAAGCCTCTGACTTGTATGGTGTTTACGACTTTATTGACCCAAAAGGATTAGAAGATGAAACGAGCTCACCTGATTAGTTGGCTATTTATTTGCCTGCTGTTTTTGACAGAGGTTATCTGCGCTCAAGCGCCCGCCACTGCACCTGATACGCTCAAAGTCGCAGGCTTGCGCGAACGTGTCACCGTCCGCCGCGACGAACGCCACATCCCCTATATCGAAGCCGCCAACGAACACGATTTATATTTCGCGCAAGGCTTCGTCACGGCGAGCGACCGGCTGTGGCAGATGGACTTGCTGCGCCGCAACGCGCGCGGCGAACTCGCGGAGATATTCGGCAACGTCGCCGTCAACGAAGACATACGCCGCCGCAAGCTGGGCTTCGCTAAATTCTCTGAAGACATCGCGTCTAAGATGACCGGCGCGGCGCGCGACGTGAATCAGGCTTTCGCCGACGGCGTGAATGCGTTCATCACGCAACAAACCGAGGCGACGCTGCCCGTAGAGTTTCGCATTCTCAAATACGCGCCGCGCCAATGGACGATAGCCGACTCGATGGTCATCAGTTTCATGATGATGGAAAGCCTCTCGACCACTTGGTCGCAGGATGTGATGCGCGCTGCGTTTGCCGACTTGCCCGCCGCCATGCGCAAAGAGTTGTTGATGGAATTCACGCCGATGGATACGCCTGTCGTCGGCAGCGACAAGAACGGCAAACAACAAGCGAAGCAGATGAATAACGCTTTGCCCGTGAGCCGCGCGTTAATCGCGGCTACGTTGAATGATGAAGCGCAACGCGAACGTTCGCTGGCGTTGGCGGGATTGCACGCCGAAGGTTTAGCCGCGAGCAACAACTGGGTCGTGAGCGGCAAGAAAACGGCTTCGGGCAAACCGCTGTTGTCGAACGACCCGCATCTCGCGCCTTCGATTCCGAATATCTGGTATCTCGTACACCTCAGCGCGCCCGGCGTACGCGTAGCGGGCGTGAGCATCCCCGGCATCGCCGCCGTCATCATCGGCCACAACGAACACATCGCCTGGGGCATGACCAACCTCGCGCCCGACGTGCAGGATTTATACCGCGAAAAATTCGACGGCTCGCGTTACCTCACGCCGAGCGGATGGAAAGAAGCTGAAGTCCGCACCGAACAAATCAAGGTGCGCAAACAACCGACCAACCCTGAGACTGAAACGCAGGAACAACAAGTCATCGTCACACGCCACGGCCCGATTGTTCTAGAAGAGAACGGCGAACGTTACGCCTTGCGCTGGTCGTTGTATGACACGCCGCCCGATTCGATTCTCGCATTTCATCAACTCAATCGCGCGCGCAACTGGAGCGAATTTCAAGTCGCGCTGAAAGGTTTTGCCGGAGCAACGCAAAACTTTGTTTACGCCGATGTAGATGGACACATCGGCTATTACGGCGCGGGCAAGATTCCGACGCGCCAGAGCGGCGACGGCAGCGTGCCTTATGACGGAACCAAAGGCGACGGCGAATGGACGGGCCGGATTCCGTTCGAGAAATTGCCGCACGTATTCGATCCGCCCTCAGGCATTATCGCCACCGCGAACGCGCGCATCGTAGGCCGCGATTATCCTTTCCATCTCACGCACGCATGGTCTGCGCCTTATCGGCAAAAGCGCATCAACGATTTATTGGCGGCGAAAAGCAAAATCACGATTGAAGACTTTCGCGCAGTGTTGGGCGATACCTACGCGATTGGCGGTGCGACCTTCGCGCGGGCCGCAGCCAAAGCCTTGGCAAAAGACGCTGACGCACAAGCCACGATTGACTTGCTCACGCAATGGGACGGCAAGGCGCAGCCCGATTCACGCGCAGCCTTGCTCGTACACGAATGGCGCGACGCATTTTCAAACCGCGTCTTCAAAAGCGCGTTGGGCGAAGAGAAATTCAAACTCTATCGCTGGACGAATCGCCACGCGCTGCTCGACCGCATCGTCACCGAATGGCCGCGACATTGGCTGCCGAAAGATGCTGCGAACTGGCAAGTCGTGTTGAAAGAGACGCTCGCTGAAACGCGCGCCGCACTCGCCAAACGATTGGGCGAAGACAAAACCAAATGGACGTTCGGCAACGGCGTGCAAGTGCAACTCGCTCATCCGCTGGCGCGCGCTCCGCTCGTAGGCAGTCAATTCAAGATTGCGCCGTTCGGGCAAACCGGCAACGGATACGCGGGCGGCATCGGGCCTACGGTGAATGTG
>JABFSD010001062.1 GCA_013140935.1 Acidobacteriota bacterium | reverse complement strand
CTCATATTCGTTTTTTGCGTCGCCAGACCGGTGACACGAGCCAGCGTCGCGGCATCGAGCAACTCGACTGCAAATAGCCCGCGCCGTCTGACGCCTCGCTCGGTCGGCAAATGAATGTCGAAAGGCCGGTTCATAACGCGACCTCCGCCAGCCTTTGCCCGGAGAGCAATTGATCTGACACCACCGGCGCGGGCGCAGGCGGCGGCGTAGGCGGATCAATCCAAACCGGCGAAGCGAGATAAGCTATCGAGGTGCGATAGTTGGCCGTGGGGAACAAAGCCCAGATGCGGCTGGCCTCATCGGTCGTTAACGGCTCCAACGAGATATGCACCGTCTCGTGAGCCACGGCGGCTCCGGTCAGTTCGGGATCAGCCTGCAAATCCTGCATGGCGAACCCGAGCGCCTTGAGCAGGGTTTCTTCACTCGTACCCGGTTTCGTCCCGACCGTGACGAGAAAATAAAGATCGAGCGGCAACGAATTCCGATATTCCTGCACGGTGAGCGGCGTGAGGTTCGTCATCACGCGATGCTCGCGGTTGCGCAAATTGGCATTCGGCACAATGCGATAAAGAAACAGGATGAGTGCGGCATCGCTGGCATCTGCGTCATCGAGGGGGCCGACGAAAACCGAACCCGGCACCGTTGATCTGGTGAGGGCGGTTGCCAGCCGACTGTGGAGCGCGTTGGTTACCTGCAATATGGCATTCGCACTCACGCCGCCCCCCTTGCCTGAGCCAACCCTGGCGTTAAACCTAATTCAACCGGCGGCATGCCGACCTTGGCCAGTTCCGCACTTACTGCGTACTTGATGTGCGCCAACTGGATTCGTTCGTGGGCCGCCGCCGCGACAAAGGCCGCTCTGATCGTGATCTGGCGAATCTGTCCGCCGGTTAAATCAAGCCGCCGTGCCAGTTGGCGAAACATCGCGTCGTCCAATTCATGGGATTCTCGCGGCAGACATTGACGCCAAATCTTTTCACGCGCCTCGATGTCAGGCTTGGGAAACTCAATGAGAAAACGAAAGCGGCGCAGAAAGGCATGGTCAAGGCTCTTGCGCATATTGGTCGTCATAATCACCAGCCCCGCGTATGCTTCCAGCTTTTGTAAAAGGTAAGCCACCTCGATGTTCGCATAACGGTCATGCGCGTCTTTGACCTCGCTTCGTTTGCCCAGCAGCGCATCGGCTTCGTCAATCAGCATGGCGGCTCCCGACAGCTTGGCATCGGTGAACACCCGATCAATGTTTTTCTCGGTATCGCCGATGTATTTGCTCACCACGCGGGAGAGGTCGAGCCGCAACACTTGTATGCCCAATTCGCGGGCTACACCCAGAGCCGCCATCGTTTTTCCCGTGCCGCTGGCCCCAGAGAAAAGCACGCTAATCCCCTCCCCATAAGGAAGCTGATCGCGAAACTTCCACTCATCCATCACCTGCGACGCATAGCGAACGTGGTCAACGATTTCTGCGAGTTGTTGCTTGCGGTCAGGTGGCAGCACCACGTCTGTGAGACCAAAAACCGGTTCGAGCCGGTCTACGAGTTGAGAGACATTCTCAGCCGCCAGTTCCTTGCACGCGGTGATGAATCGCTCAAGCGATGGATCGTCAGCCGCTGCGTGTTCAGGCCGACTGGAGGCCAGACGCATCGCGTGTTCCAAACTATCTACGGGCAAGGGGAAACGTTTCGCCATTGCCTCAGCCGAGTCTTCGGTCAGCCATACACCAGCCCCCAGCGCAGCTTTACGCATCGTCTGCGCGCGCGCCGTCGCCGGTAACGCCAATTCCGGGACTAACGCATAAGGCGCATCTCCAAGCAGTCGGACGAGGTAAGCCTCACTGCGGCAAATTACAGTCATGGGACACTGCAAGTTATTCAGAGTCGTCAAAAGGCAGCGTAAGGAATCAGCTTCTATTTCCGCACCGTCTGCTTTGGTCACATCCAACACCAGCGGATTGCCCGAAAGCCTCGCCAGACGTGCGATACGTCGGGTGATTTCTTCCAACTCCTGAAGCTCAACGTTCGCTAGGCGCGCCGCTTCAACGCGAATCGGCGTAAGCTCCTTCGCTGCCCAGCCACGTTCGAGCAAGGCCCGCCACGAAGCCGGGTCGAGGCTGTTGAGCAAGGTCCATCTGGCAAAGTGCGCGTCTTGCAAATGCTCCACCAGGCTGATGGCACGTGTCTCTTGATCTGCGAGTAACTCGGCTCCCGGCCAGGGCTCAAGCCGCAATGCGCGACGAACCTGCGGATCATTTGCGAGTGCGTTAGATTCACCGAGCAGCCATTGAGCAAAGAAAGGGTCAACCCTAAGTGGTTCGTCTGAGGCCGCAATACGGTTCGGACAGCCTTCAAAGACAAGCCATCGCACAAAAACCTCAGCATTCATCTCGCGGCGATCGTGCGCAGCAAGGCCAAGCAAACTTTGATATAACCCCAAACTGCCGACGCGGCGGCTCATATCGTCAAGCAGAAAGCCAATACAACGCTGATAGCGAATGTCCAACTCTGGCGCTAGCGTAAGCAGCAACAGTCGAAAGGCGCGCGGAGCCAGCCCGAATTCGCACGCGACGACGGCCAAAGGCTCTGATTTCGTTGGTTCCCAGAGCGCGCGGTCAAGCAACTCGTCTACTTCGGGTAATTCTTTTATGTCAGTGGTAAGAACATATTCGAGGGGCGCGTCCAACGATTGCATGAGCGTCGCCTGCGTCACTGAAAAACCCGGTACATCGCCATCGGCTACGGCCCAGCGCTCGACTGCGCGGCGCAACATCGCATGCACCCAGTGCAACGAAATCTCTAACAACGAACGCCGTTCAGCAGCGGGTCTGGCCGACCAAAACTGAAAGTGCATGATTCGGGATCGTTGCTCCCCGCCAGAGCGTTCCGCGAGTTCCTGCAAAGTAGTTAAAAAGGTTTTCAACTTGGGATCACGCAACCCGATGCGGACAATGTCATCCATTATGTCCACATACAGCACCACGAGATCGGCTCGTTCATACAGCCATCGTTCGACCAGCTTATCCGGCTCAGCCGAGCGCCCGACGAGCACCAGCGCGCAACCAGTGGAAGCGCCTTGGGGCGAAGCACTAAGGGCTTTCAAAATTGTGTCAACTTTTTCGATTGCCACACAACGATTTTCAATCAGGTGCATGTCTTGACGTGCCCCGATGCAATCCGCGATGACGCTTGCTTGTATGTCAGGCACCGTAGCCGCAACCAAAACATTTATCTGTGACACACCATTTGCCCCTTTTTTTGTTCTCAGTGTCAGGGTGCTTATCCCACAAGATTTCTTCCCTTCCTATGCTGCTGGGCGACTCAAAATGGGATCATGGATTTGGGGGTAAAGGGCCTAGACCTTAGGGTTCACCTTCATACACCTTTAGAATTAGATTTATTCAGTTTCGCTTGGTTTAGGAGCTAGTGTCGCCAACACACAAATCACACTCACTTCAACGACGACAGGCTCACAACACCAAACCGTGCGCGCAGCCAGTGGCGCTTATGTGCTGCCCGCGCTGCCGGTCAGCACTTATCAACATCAACACCGCGATCTATGAGGCGCGCATTGCGCAGAAACAATGCAGTTGGAAAAACGCGCCACATCGGCACGGATTAAAAGGTGTATGGCTCAATTGATTGCCGACAAAGCGGCGAGATGAATTCGGCGCAGGAATAAGCGCGCTGGCTTGCGCTGGCTTGCGCTGGCTTGAACGATGAAACGTGCCGCGAAAACTTATAGTTGATCATACAACCAGAGTATCTCATTAGGGAGCAGCGTAATTTCAAGCCTATCACCAAGCCTGCCTTCAGCGACCGCTGCTGAACTTGCTTGCCATCCGGTGGCGGTGAGCGACCGGCCATTCCACATGCCACTAGAACCACGCAACCAGACAAGTTCCAACCTGTTACTGAGATTCGCCAGCCACAGGCTGCTTCGCTTACCTTTGCGCAAAGCCAGGCCAACCACTCTCAGCGCATCCGTCGAAGTGACTGGCAATACTTCTGCTTGCAGCCAACCACCGAGGGCTGCGAATAAGTGATAGAGCGGATATGGTTCGCCGTAGGCTGAGAATGCGGGCGTTACGCCTTCAGCTTCAATCACGCCGCGCCAGCCGGTCGTCTCAAAATAGGTTACGCTCGCCGCACCGCTTTCTGCCAGATATTTCAAACTGCCCAGCGTCCAGCACGCGGCGAAAAGCGAAGCCTGCCGCGCGTCTACGTTATTTGGCCGGTGGATGTCAGAGGTTTTCTCGCTGGCTGAGTGTTGATTGAAACGCGGCTTGAGCGTAACGGGTGAAACGGCAACCGGCGTTTCGGGCATTGCGTGTCGCGCGGTGAAAACCGTATCGGCCTGTGCCGAAAGCGATTCGATCAACGTCGCCTTGTCGAAACCGTGCACTTGCGGATTGGCCGAATAGCAAAGCACATCAGCCGGATAATTTATGCGAGGCTTGGAGAAAAGCTCACGATTGAGTTCGGCGAAATATTGATTCGTACCCGCGCCGAAAGCCGCCGTCGCGTCGTAATCGCGCAACACGACTCGCGCTTGTCCCACCCAACCTGGCGCCGTGACGGCTTCGGCCTCGTGAAAGATCAGCCAGCGCGCGACGGGCGGATGCAATTCGTTCAACGCGGCACGCAACACAGCTAATTCATTTGCCGCATCGTCAGAAAGAAAAACCGCGACTTCGAGTTGTGTCTGAAGCGTTATCGCTTCATTGGTAGCGCGAGCCAATTCGGCTTGCCACGCGCCGCGCATGCACAGGTCTAAGCGCAGGTGCGCCAGCCTGAGCGCACGCAAAAGTTCGGTCGCCGATTCGCTCAACGGCGCGCCGTGGCTGGCGAGTCCGAGGCCAAGGCGCGGGAGTTTGCCGATGGCATTTTCAGCGATGGTGAGCGTGAGCGGTTGCGGTTTGGTTGCGGCGTTTGCATTCCCTAACAAGCGCAAGCTGAACGATTGTTGCACGCGCACATCGGCTGTGATCTCAACGGGGAAAGGCAAGGCCAGCGGTGTGCTGTAAGTTTCGAACGAACCGTCGGTCCAGTTGCGCTGGTCTTCCATCTCACACGTATCGCCCGTCAGTCGCACTTCGGCGCGCAAGCCCGGCGCGGCTGTGTGCGAAACGGCTCGAATGTCTTTAAATGGCTGATGCGGCGCGATCAAGCGCGGGAAGCAACCCATCGTGCGCGTGCCGTCGGTATGCTCAATCTCGCACGCGGCTTCGTTGGGCGGATGCAGTACGCACAAGCCGATGCGATTATGCCAAAAGGTCGAACGCGCGGCGCCGTTCATCGTGAACGTGATCGTGCCGTCCGTCGCGCCGCTGATCGCGCCGCGCCACGCAAAATCAATTTCGCCTTGCTGATGCGTCGCCGTGAAGCTGAGTTCAAATTGATCGGCAACGCAGTGTATTTGCAGATCAGTGAGCGCGAGCGGAATCGTATTCCACCAGCGATCGCGCACCGCCACATAAACGCGCCGCAAAATTTCGCGCGCGCCGATGCACAGATAACGCAATTCGCCGTCGGTGAAAGTGAGGTTGATCGGGCCGGCGTGCAAAGTTATCGAATCGTTTGACGACATAAGTTCAAGTCGCGGGTCTGATGCGGCGCAATTGTCCGCGCTGCCATTGTTCGCGGCGCACGCTGTCGAGCCACACCGCTACGAAAATGATCGCGCTCATCACCAACGGATAAAGATAAGGGTCGGCATTCATCATCACGAGGCCGCTCTCTACGGTTTGAATGAGCAACGCGCCGATGAACGTGCCCGGCAGCACGTGGCCGCGTCCGCCGAATAAACTCGCGCCACCCAACACCGCCGCCGCAATCGCGGCAAACTCGCGCTGATTCCCGAACGTAGGCGACACCGCGCCGAGTTGCGCTACGGCGACCAATCCGCCGAGGGCTGCGCACAATCCGCTGATGACATAAACCGCAAATTGCACACGCACGACGTTGATGCCCGCCTTGCGTGCGGTTTCGGCATCGTTGCCTGTGGCGTAAATCTGCCTGCCGAAACTCGTGCGCGTCAGTGTGAAGTGCGCGAGCACGACGATTATCACCAACATCAGCACCGGAAACGGAAGGCCCGCGACGCGCGCAGTGCCGATGCGCAAGATGGATTCGGGCAAATTCAACGCGCGTGTTTCGGTCAGCCACAAGCCGAAACCGCGCCCGGCATACAAGGTCGCCAACGTCACGATGAAAGGTACGATGCGCCAGCGCGTGATAAAGAGCGCATTCAATGCGCCGCACGCTATGCCGGTCAGCACGATGGCTGCGCACGCGAGCCAGAGGGGTTGTCCGCTCAAGACCAGCTTCCCTGCCAACGCCGCCGCAATGAACATCACCGAACCAACTGACAGATCAATGCCCGCCGTCAGCAACACAAAAGTCATGCCGGTGGCGACGATGGCGACCGAAGCAGATTGAATCAGGATGTTGAGGAAGTTTGCGCCGGACAGAAAGCGCGGCGCACGCCAGCCGAACAGCGCCAGCAAGGCGGCGAATAAAATCAGGGGAGCGTACCGAGTGAAGATGAATTTCATAAGACTGCTCACCCCAACGCCGCGCGCAAAATCTGTTCGCGGTCAAATTCAGCGCGCGCGAAACTCGCCGTCAGTTCACCGCGCCGCAAGACGAGCATGCGGTCGCACATCCCAATCAACTCTTCCAACTCCGAAGAGATCATCAGCACGCCTGCGCCGCTTTCGGCGAGTTCGTTGATGATGCGATAGATTTCGGCGCGCGCGCCTACGTCAACGCCGCGCGTAGGCTCATCCAAAATAAACACCGAGGGCTTTTGCAGCAGCCACTTTGCCAGCACGACTTTTTGCTGATTGCCGCCGCTCAACTTACGCACGGCTTGCGCGTTGCTCGTCGCGCCTCTGACTTGCACTGAATTCGTCATCGCACTTACTGCCGCCGCGAGCCGTTCGCTTTCGATCAATGCGTTGCGCGCGAATTGCGGCAAGGCGACGAGCGCCGCGTTGTCGGCGATGGTGGCATCCATCAACAAGCCTTCGGCGCGGCGGTCTTCGGTGAGAAAGGCCAAACCGCGCTGAACGCGTTCGCGCGGCGCAAGCGCACCGATGCTTTCGCCGTTGAGCGTGAGGCTGCCCGTCGCAAACGAATCGAGGCCGAACAGAATGCGCGCGAGTTCGGTGCGGCCTGCGCCCATCAAGCCCGCGAGGCCGAGCACTTCGCCGCGTTGCAAATTGAAACTGATGCTTTCGATCACACCGGGTTGCGAGAGTGATTCGACTTGCAACACGGTTTCATCACGCGGCGCTTGCTTACGAATTGGATAAAGCTGTTGCAACTCGCGCCCGACCATCAAGGTAATCAAACGCTCCGTCGTGAATTCAGCGCGCGCGCCGCTGCCTGCAATCGCGCCGTCGCGCAACACGACGATGTCGTCGCACAGCCGCAGCACATCGCTCAGCACATGCGAGATATAAATCATCCCGAGGCCTTGCGCGCGCAACCGTTCGATCAACGCGAACAACCGTTCACTCTCACGGCTGGTCAGCGAACTCGTCGGTTCATCCAGAATCATCAGCCGCGCGTTTTGGCCTAAGGCTTTGGCGATTTCGACGAGTTGGCGTTCGCCGGGCGCGAGGCTTTCGAGCAACCTATCAGGCGCGACCTCGAGCTCGACGGCTTGTAACAATTCCGTCGCACGCCGACGCATCGCCGCGCGATCAATGAAACCAAAAGCGTTTTTCGGGAAAGCCGGAACAAAGAGATTTTCGGCGATGCTGAGATTGCTGAACAGATTCAATTCCTGATGAACAAACGCCACGCCGCATCGCGTGGCTTCAGCCGGACTCTTTGGCGCGTAAGCCTCGTCCGCCAAACGCATCGCACCGCCATCCGGTTGCAGCACGCCGCCCAGCAAATTCATCAACGTAGACTTGCCTGCGCCGTTCTCACCGACCAAGCCCAACACCTTGCCTGCCGACAAAGAAAGGCTCACGCCGCGCAGCACCGCGACGCCGGAAAAACCTTTTTCGAGTTGTGAGCATTCGAGCAAGTGATTCATCGCGTACGCCAAACATCCAGCAAGGCCGCCAGCAAAATGACTGCGCCTTTGACCATCATGATCGTGAAATGCGAAGCGTTGTTCAGATTGAGCGTGTTATCTATCAGCGTCAGAAACAGCACGCCGAACAGCGTCCAAACGATCTTGCCGCGTCCGCCGAACAAGCTCGTACCGCCGATGACCGCCGCGCCAATCACGTCGAGCAACAGGCGTTGCCCCAACACGGGCGAACCGGTTTCTAAACGTCCGGTATACAAAATCGCCGCCGCCGCCGCGCCCACGCCGCTCGCCCCATAAGCCAGCGTCAACGCTTTGTCATGGGGTACGCCGGAAATGCGCGCGGCTTGCGCGTTGTGTCCCAGCGCATAAAGCCACCGCCCCCACAGGGTGCGGCTCAACAGCACGTGCGCAAAGGCGACGAACAAAACCGTGATGAACAATGCCAGCCAACCATTTTTGCCCAACGCTGTGAACGCCGCCGGCAAGCCCGCAATCGTTTTTGATTTCGTC
>JABFSD010000264.1 GCA_013140935.1 Acidobacteriota bacterium | reverse complement strand
CCTCATCGTAGGCCAGCGTCCCATCGCCATTGCCATCGGCGGAGGCACGGCGGTGCTGTTGCATTTCAAGGGGGAGTTGCACGGTCTCGTAGGCCGTCACCGATCTCAAGGCGCCCTGATTTCATTGGTGATTTTGTCGGTGCTGCCCAATCGCACTTATGGCCCTTATGCCGTCATCAATCCGCGCCACGTTTGGTATATGGTCGTCTTGATCGGAAGCGCGTTTGCTCGAACAGGCTGCGCTGCTCAATCAGGCACGCGAAGCCATTATTTCCTGCGATCTGACGGGTTGTGTGCAATTCTGGAATCGCGGCGCGGAACAGCCTTATGGCTGGACGGCGGGAGAGACGCGGGGCCGCGATTTACGCACGCTGTTTTACCGCGAATCCGCTGCCCGCTCGGCTGCCGATCAGGCCGGCATACGCCAAATGTTGTATGCCATGGGCGAGCGGCGCTTGAGGCTTACGGCTATCGCGTAATCACCGCGTGCGACGGTGCGGCGGCGGTCGCGCTTTACGCCCAGCGTCAAGCCGAAGTGCAATTGTTGCTGACCGACTTGATGATGCCGATGATGGACGGCGTTACGCTGATTCGCACGCTGCGCCAACGCCATCCCGCCTTGCGCGTCATCTGTTGCAGCGGCACGGCGGGCGCGATGGAGAACCCTGAGCTAGAGCAACTCGGCGTGCATCGCATCCTCGCAAAGCCGCTCAACGCTGATACGCTGTTGCGTGCCGTTGCGCAGATACTCAACGAAACCTGATTCACCTCACTTCTTCAAACTGCGAATGTGCGCGACCAGCCCTTTGATCTGTTCGGCGTTGAGCGAACTGTTAAAGCCCGGCATCTTGTCTTTGCCTTTGCTGATGATGGTGTTGAGTTGCGCGTCGGATTGCTTTTGCACTTCGGCGGAACCGAGATCGCGCACCTTGAGCGACTTGCCCGTCGGCGTATTCCCCGTGCCATCCATGCCATGACACATCGCGCACTTGGTCTTGAACGTGGTGACGTTGTCTTCAAAAACAGCTTGCGTAGCGGGTGGTTGCGCGAGCATCAGCCATCCTCCAAAAATGAGTGAGAAAGCGAAAACCAACAATTGCATTTGTCTGATCGAGAACCTCATAAACATTGTCTCCTGGTAAAAGTGTGTTCGCCGCCGCCGGGCCGTAACACAAGATGCCATCTTGTGTTACGGCTCGGCGGAACAAAGGTAGTTAGAACGTAAAGCGCAAGCTGCTCGTCAGGATGTTGCTGCGATAATCTTGCACGGCGAACTCGCGTTCGTTGTAGCTGTAATGCCGGTAACTCAAGTTCCCCGTGATGAAATGATTGAAGCGAAAGGCCAGCCGCGCTTCGGGATTGTGGCGACGCAGAGGCAAGGCCGTCACCAAATCATCCGGTCCCACACTCACCGGCGGCGCGCCGCGATCCATCAAGTAGTAATAAACCAGCAACGCATCCAGCCGTTGCGTCAGCCCGAAGCGCGCATTGACGAACAGCGTATTGAGCCGCGCGTAATACAACGAGCGCCCCGTCTTCAACACATTACCCGCGAGGAAGTAGCGAATGTTCGCCGTCGAATAGAGGTCGTGATAGTCGTAACCCACATTGAGCCACGCGCGATGGTTTGGTTCCCAATTCACAGCGGTGGTGTAGCTGCGCATGTTCGAATCGTTGCTGACTTGCGGCGTAGGGTTGGTGCGATCCGTCGTCGTCACCACGCCCGTGAATGACAGTTTGTCGGTCGCTTGAATCTGCGTGCGAATGCGGAAGCGCGTGTATTCGAGCGGATTGATGCGGATGAAAGCGTTGTTGCTCGTGCCATGTTCCGTGTCGAAGATGAAGCTCATCCGATTGGTCGGACGTACGCGGAAGCCACCGACAAAGGCGTGCGTGCCGATGGATTCTGATTCATCCTGCGGCGTGGTCGTCACCGTCGTCGTGTTGGAAGCACGCGAGGTATACAAGCCGTTCAACGTCACATCGCGCAGCATCGCGCGCCAACCCAGGTTCGCCGAAAACCGTTTGCCGTAACTCATCTGCAACGAGAGGGTGTTCCAATAAGACGTGTAATCAGTCAGCCGATTGCCTACGGTGTTGGTAATCACCGTCGTGGAATTGGCCGTGCCGGTTTGCGTTTGAAAGTTCAGCAACGTGTTGACATCGCCCAGAATGCGAAAGCCGGAATAACGAAACGAATCGTTGAGCGTGAAATGTTGGTTGAGATCAAAGCTGGCAGCGGCGTCTACGACACTGTTGGGGCGTTTGACGAAACCGTCCGCCGTCAGCACGCGCGTGATGATGCGGGCGTTGTTGCGACCCGTGCCGTTCGAGATTTCGTAATAAGGCGCGCGCATTCGCTCTTCGTCGCGCAAGCCGCGCAACGAAACCTGTATGCGTTCGCCGATGGTTCCCGCTACGCTGCCGCGTGTGACGGCGGCGTGAGAACGCAGCGGCGTGTCGCGTTCGAGAAAGGCCAGCGCGGTCGTAGGCGCAGGCGGCAAGTTTGCGCCGGGGTCATTCGGCAACGCGCCGATTTGCGGATCGTTGCGAAAACTGCGGTACATCTGTTCGGCAAAGAACGTCCAGTTGCGATAAGTCGCATCGAGTCCGAGGCTGTAATCGTTGGCCTCCCAGCGCGTCGCGCCGAGCAAACGGAACAAATCGCCTTCGTAACTATACGACGGCGTGAAGC
>JABFSD010000341.1 GCA_013140935.1 Acidobacteriota bacterium | reverse complement strand
GAAAGCAAGATCGTCACGTAATAAGAAGCCGGCCTCTGGTCGGCACGCGGCGGCGCATCTGAGGTGCGCCGCCGCCGTAAAATTTCTCTGATAGCAAATCGCTAATCAACCACCCCAATCAACTTATTTGGCAAAGGAGCTAAACAATGAATACGGTAAAGAATTTTTGGAACGATGAATCGGGTCTCGAACTGTCGGAATACGCCGTGGGCGCGGCCTTGATCGCTATCGCAGTGGCGGCGGCGTTCACCACCCTGGGCACGAAGATCCAAGGCGCGATTCTCAGCTTGGAAAGCAAGATCGTCACCTAATGAGAAGCCGGCCTCTGGTCGGCCTGCGGCGGCGCATCTGAGGTGCGCCGCCGCGTCAGAATTTTTCTGATAGCAAATCGCTAATTGACCGTCCCAACCAATATCAGGCAGGCGGGGAAACGCGCGAGAAAATTGCGTAATGTTTCCCTCTTCTGCCTCACTCCACGGTGATAATTCAGCAAGGAGCTTATCTATGAATACGAATTCTATGTTGATAAAACGAATGAAAAGTTTTTGGCAAGATGATGCAGGCCTGGAACTCTCGGAATATGCCGTGGCGACAGCTTTGATTTCGATTGCCGTCGCAGGCGCTTTTACCAGTTTGGGCGTGAAGATCCAAGGTGCCATCAACTCGTTAGGCAGCAAAATGACTACGTAATAGTCGCAGTTTCCGCTTACCCAGTGCGTTTTTTGCATTCCATCAGAGAACGCACTGGTCATTCATCCTCGCCGCTAATCGTGATTGTTCGTGAGCTATTCGCCGCCTTCGCCGGCGCTCCACGAACGAGTAATAAGTGAAAGCCTGAGGTCGTACCTTACCGAGTTGCGACTTTTATTATCCAGCATCCCGTTTCCCATTACGCATAAACCCACTGCCTGAGGAGCAGGTAAATGCCGCCGCATATTTTATCGAGCCTGATACTCATTTTTATTCTGGGAGCAATCGTTTGTTATTACGACGTGCGTTACCGGCGCATTCCTAATACCTACGTATTAATCGGATTTTTTTGTGGCGTCGTTATCAATACGGCGTTAGGCGCTTGGGCCGGATTGGGACGCAGTTTGCTGGGTTGTGGGGGAGCCTTCGGCTTGATGCTGCTATTGCGTTGGTTTTCACGGGCCACCGGACCGGGTGATGTGAAATGGTTCGCGGCCATCGGCGCAATTATCGGTTGGCCGCTGGTACCGCAAGCCTTTTTCGCGGTCTTGTTGACCGGTGCGGTGCTCGCCATCGTGGTCAAATTACGCGCGGGCGAGTTTCGCAGCCTCTGCGAACGAGTGGCCTTGATCATTTACGGGTTATTGCCGGGACAGAGCATTCCGCGCTTTCCCGTGCCGAACAATACGAAACAGGCGCTGCCGTATGGCTTGGCGATTTGTCTGGGTAGCGTGTTCGCTCTCGTGTGGCAGCTTCCCAAGTCCTCATGAAATGAAGTCATTGCGATGAGAAATGCCTGCGCCGGCCTCATCCTGCTCAAGCAGTTTCGGTTTGGAAACGAATCGGAAACGGGAGTTTTTGAAGATTATGAAAACGAATAAGTTGTTAGTGATAGTGTTGGCCGGGGCCGGATTATTCGGTTTGCTAGCGATGCTTTCCCTGCGTGGAGCCAGGAATGCCGAAGCGGAAAATCTGGCGGACCTGGTGATTGCCAAGGTCGAGATTCCGCTGGGCACGGTGCTTACCGCCGACCACGTCGAGAAAGTACAGATAATGAAGACAGCCTCGCCTGAATTGGCCTTTACGAAGCCCGAAGATTTGGTCGGACGCGTTTCGATCAATGCCATCGGCCCGCGCGAGCCGCTGACGGAATATCGTCTCGCGCCGAAAGGTTCATTGGCCGGGTTAGCGGCGAAAGTGCCCGATGGTTATCGCGCGCTTACTGTCAAGGTGGATGACGAAGCCGGTGTCGCCGGGTTGCTCGCCCCCGATATGACCGTAGACGTGATTTCGGTCATTCGCTTCGACCAAGGCGGACGCGATACCACGACCGCCAAAGTCGTATTGCAAAACATCAAGGTGTTGGCGACGGGCCAGAACATGGCTTCACCCAAAGAGCAGGTGACGGCGGAAAGCGTCAAGAGCATCACCTTGCTGGTGACGCCTGCCGAAGCCGAAAAGTGCGTGATGGCTTCGCACGAAACGCGGCTGCGCCTGATCGTGCGTAATATGGGAGACACCACTTCGGCCTCGACTTCGGGTATCAGAAATATGGATATGTTGCAGGGCGATCAGGTACAGGGCATTCCCAAGCCGGAAAACCAGATGATGGAAGGCCAGGGCAATTACGCGCCTGCGCCGCGCCCGCGCCGCATACGCACGGCGAGCAATCCGGTCGCAGAACCGAATCAGGCTCCGCCCGTCGCCCCCGCGCCGCGCGTAGACACCATTGAGGTTTACCACGGTAGCAAACGCACCGAAGTCGTGTTCCCGAAATAACTCGGCGCCCCCAATAATTTGGCGTAAAGATTGCGCCAGCCGCAGGATCGCTCGTCTTGAGCCGATCTGTGACAGGAGTGTGAAGCTGTGAAAAACAATAAGTTGGTAGCATTGATATTAGCCGGTGCGGGAATCTTCGGGTTTCTCGCGTTGATGTCGCTCAACCGCGGCAAGAGCAACGCCGCCGTCGAAAACATTAACGAGGTCGTCGTCGCCAAAGTGGAGATTC
>JABFSD010001098.1 GCA_013140935.1 Acidobacteriota bacterium | reverse complement strand
CAACGCGAGTCGCGGCTTATCGGTCGTATTCGCCGTACCGCCGTGCCACGTATGCGCATTCATCACTACGACCGTACCCGCCGAAGCCAACACCAATCGCTCATCAGGATGCGGCGCGTGCGCATCGGCCAATACGTCTTTCGGATGCTGCCCGCTGCGATGCGTACCGGGTACGTAGCGCGTCGCGCCATTCGCCGCCGTGAAATCATCCAACACCCAAATCACATTGCACGTCCGATTGCCGCGCGCATCGGGCAACAAACCCATATCGCAATGCAGCGGTTGCACCAAGTCAGAACGCGGATGCACCGACCGCGCATTCAAGCTGCTCAACTTGAATTCATCGCCCAGCACATGCGCGACCGCCGCCAGCACTTTGGGTTCGGCGACGACTGCTTCAAACACCTTGCCGTAATTGACGCCATTCGCCAGCCGGTCGGTTTGCGGCTCTTGCAGGTATTCGTGACCGGCGCGTTCGCCTAACTCAGCGAAGACTTCAGCAATGCGTTGTCGCAAAGCTGCGACACGTTCGGGTGAGGCGAAATCGCGCAGGAACAAGACTCCGGTATCGTCGAGTTGCTTCTGTTCTTGTTCGCTCAACATTTGCTCAATGCTCTCCAATGTCGTTTTTCGATGGTTCTTACGTCTTCCACTTGTCGCAATTCATCAAGATAAGAAATCAGCAAACGCAGTTCGTCGTCATCTGCTTCACCAACAAACCTTTTCACCGCTACGACGTTTCCATAGGTTCGCTCCCAGTTGCGCGTGGTGTCGTCAATCGCAATGACATTGGCTAAATCGTAACCAAGCCGCCGAACTTTTTTGAGGTCTTTGATCCAGTATTGCTCTTGCCGTTCGGCATCGTAACGATATGTGCAACGCTTGCGCCCCCAAACAAAACGCAACGTAGTTGAGTTGGCAAACAACCGTGCAATCATTTCGGCGGCATAACTCTCTGTCGAAGCCGTCCACACCGCAACGTCAAAGTGAGTCTGACAAAACAAGAGGAACGTTTTCACCTGCGGACGCAGATAAACGAAGTAATCGCCGACCACAAAGTCTTCTGCTTGTGCGAGACGAGCTTCACTGGCAAAGAACAACGTCTCATCCAGATCAAGAACCAGCAGTTTCTTTGTGACAGGCTGTTGGGTCATTCAACTTTCACCGGTTGCGCACTCACCTGCATTTGTTGACTGCCTTGCAACGCCTTGATCGCCGCCGTCGCCCGCGCAATCTCGTCTTTGTTCGTATGCAGCCCTACGTCAATCATAAAGCGGCGCGTCTCGTTGGGTTTGAGTTTGGCGAGGCAACCGGCTTTGCGTTCGATGCTGCGGTTGGCGGGCGAACTCGTACCCGGCTCCAGCCCCGTGACGTAACCTTCCTCCAACGCCGTCGTATTCTTCCACAGCGTGAAGTAAGGCAGTTGCGTAATGTCGTAGCGCATCGTCACGGCTTTGTCGCCCGCCGCGTTGTGCAACATCACGGTCGTCTGGTTTTGCGCGTCGGCGAACGGTTCAATCATATAGACCTGTTCGACGAAGCCTTTGGTCGGCGCGACGTATTGGGCAAAGCTCGCAGTGCTTTTGGCCGCGTGCGCGTTAAACGGCGTAATGCGTTTGACCGCGCCGACAAAGCGCGAATCTTTCTCAAGCAGCGGCGGGCCGTAATTGGCGTGATAGATCAGTTCGAACTCTTGCTCATAGGCGCTGTAATTCGTCAGCGTGTCTTCGATGCGAAACGTAGTGCTGCCGGGTTCGGTTGAAACTTCAGTCCAGAGTTCGAGCTTCGGGCCATAAAACTGACGTTCGTCAACGCGCCCGCGAATGCGCAAGCGATGCGGCGGCGTGCGGTCAATGATGACTTCGACTTCTGACGCAGGGATGTTGCCGATGCGTCCGTGCAGCGTTAAATCCATCTCGGCTTCGTCGCCTGTGTTGTTGATGAATTTATCCTTGCCCGGATGCCCAGCCCATTCCGCGCCGCACCGCACCATCCATTCGTTGAAGCCTTCGAGCCAGCCCAAGCCCCCGCGATTTTGCAGATTGATGAGCGAAGGGTGTACGACCTCTTTCACCGGTGAATTCCAACCCAGCACCAGCTCGCTCGACTCTACGCGCAGCACGCTCATTCCGCGCGTAGGCACAACCGTGATCGTCAGCTTGCCGCTGTTGAGGACGATTACATCAACGCCCTCTTGCTTTCCCCCGTGCAAAACGTATTTCTGAATTGACCACGCGCTCGCCGTCTTGAAAGGCATCTGGCTTGAGTTCACCTGCCACGTTTCAAGGCGCACATTGCGCACGGCGCTGGTTAGTGTTTGGCGAATAGGGTCAGCGCCCGTTTGGGCAGCGTTAGATTGAGCCATAGCAACAACAAAAAGCAGCAATAAACAACCAATGGTTTTGAACACGATGGTTTCTCCTGTGGACAAAATAGAAAAGCGTGAGCAAGCAAATACCAAAGGCGACACTGCTTTGCCAAGCCGCACAAAAAGAAAGCGCGTGGGAACAGCAGCAAGCTGTTCCCACGCGCCTGGTGTGGTGGGTTAAAGAGAAGGTTGTGGTAATTAGAACGTAACTGCTCACCCCGTCGGTAGTGGTGAGAGGGGGGAGCCAGTGAAGACACTTCTCAAGGCGGTCAAAATATTGCGGCCTTGTTTTTTGAGCGTCGAGATGTAACCGCGAATCCGGCAAAAGGCTT
>JABFSD010001058.1 GCA_013140935.1 Acidobacteriota bacterium | reverse complement strand
GGTGACGCTGCCCACGCCCACGATGCCCCCGGCGTGCGGTTTCGGGCCATCCGATAAAGAGCAAATATGCGAATCGGAAGTCGCACGCCAAGCGGGGCGGCCTCCGATCAATACCGTAACGCAACCGGGGCCTGGCCCCAGCGGTGTTCCATGACTCGTGTTGTCACCGACTCGTGCCGCCGGTTTTCCCATCACGCACTCCTTTAGTTGATCATTACTTGTGTGCCGCGAATCGTGAGCGTCGCACTGGCTTTGAGCTTCAGCGTTCCTGTCGCTTCGATATTGATGGTGGCGGCTTTCAGATTGAGTTGCCCTTTCGCTTCGATGGTCATCGCGCCGCTATTGCTATCTACCTTGACCATGTTTCCTTTTTTGTCCTGCACGGCGAATCCGTTGTCGTCCAGGATGATCTTGTGGCCTTTCTCGTGCGCGAGTTCCACGACGCCGTGGGCACCGTCATCAAAAAGCAGGTGATGTTTTTTGCGCGATTTGAGAATGCGCTTGTCATTTTTCCCGTCGTTGTTCGCCAGCGGAGTTTTATCCTGCCCGTTCCAAAGCGCGCCGATCACATAAGGAAAACGCAAATCTTCCCGTTCAAACGCGACTAAAACTTCATCCCCGACTTCAGGGATCAACACCAGACCACGTTCCTTTCCCGCCATCGGGCTGGCGAGCCGCGCCCAATAACTTTCACTGGGTTTTTCATGCCAGGGATAACGGACTTTGACGCGGCACATGTTTTCGTCATCCTGATTTTGCGTAACCAGCGCAATGGCTACGCCTTTGATGTAACCACCTGATTCGTGCGCCGTTTCGCGCTGCTCGACTTCTTGTCTCATAGCCCCGTCTCCTTCACTTTGAACCGCGTGCGATAGCCATTGGTGTCAATCTTGTGGGTCGCTTGCTGAAGGTAATAGACCTTCGAGAACGGAACGCCGAGATTCGCCAGTTCGACATTGCGATCAGGCCGCAACTCCGGCAAGCCAATGGTCTCGCCTTCGCCGGTCAGAAATTGTTTGGCGCGTTCACTGAGCGCGGCCTTGGCGCGTTGGTTGGCTTCTGCTTGCGTAAACACCGGTTGCCGCAAGCGCAAGGTCGGGCGTTTGTTCGGCTCACGAACGAAGTTGTTGAGCAACTGGCCTGCGCTTTTGCCCGCGAGACCTGATTCTTCTCCCGTGCTGGCGATGCCGACGATTTGCTTGCGCGCCCGGCGATCCCAACCATAAACCTCGACCCGCGAAATTTGGCCCGCCAGATTGGCTTCCGGTTTGAAGCTCAACAGCCCTTCGCCATAAACCAAACGAACTACGGCATCGGCTTTGTCGCTGGGCTTGCCGAAATGCAACGTCCGCCGTTCGTCCACAAAAAGCTCGAAATGATTGCGCTCGGCCAGTTTTTTGAGGAATTCCCAATCGCTTTCCTGATTCTGTTCGATCTGGGCATGCACTTCGCTCGTGGAATCAATCTTGGCGTTGATGTTGTTAAAACTCGCAATTTCGTGCGCCGCATCGCTGTCTTTCGCCCGCGCCCAGGTGCGTGAATTCTTGCCCATCGTGAGCGCAAAGCCATGGTCATACCCGGCGATAGAAAGTTCCGGCGAGCCACCTTCGGAAAAGTTCGTAGTGATTTCCGTAATCATTCCGCTCACCATCACGGGCATTGATTTAGCATCCCGGTAGCCGAGACAAACTTCTACGGTTGTGCCGAACGCCAGCAGTCGCAGCAAGTCTTCGCCGCGATCGGTGCGAAAGGCGTGCAGCTTGTGGCTGTAACTGTTCGTCACCGTGAAGGCAAAACGCGAAGCCGCTCCCAGCACCAAATCAACTTCGATCTGACTGACGGCCACCGCGAGATCGCGCATCAGGTCAGCGCCGCCCACTCGCACAGCGAAAGCCGGTGCATAAAAATCGCGATAATCTTTAGCGAGGGTTGCCAATTCCATTCGGATTCTCCATGGGCGGAAGCACCAGCCAGTCGCCCGGCTCGATGGCGCGGGGATCGTCCAGGTCGTTCGCCTCGGCGATGCGCGTCCATTCGTTGGCATCGTCGTATTCGCGCGCGGCGATGAACCACAACTGTTCGCGCCCCACCACTACGCGGCGTTTGGTTTTATCGGCGGACTCGCGGCGCGGATTTTCGAGTTGCCGGCGCAGCGTGCGATATTCCTTGAAGCTGACCGACAGCGTAGCGCGCGCCGGGGTGCCGTCGGGATGAAACATCGTGACCTTGCGGCCCAGCTTCTCGATGACGGCGGAAAATTCCATCGGCCCCCAGTTGAAGCGAACCGGAGGAGGCGCGTGCAAATCGCGGTCAATTTCGAGCAGCTTCGTGATCGCTACGAGGCGCTTGGCGACGGGATTCGGTTCTTTTTGTTGCAGCGACGTAGGGCCTTCGGAATCGGTGTAATCGTCCAGAAACAAATCCATGCTCAGTTGAGCAGTTTCACCATTCACAAATTGCAACAACGGTGAACCCAACCCCGGCACGGGAGTCGCTTTGTATGAATTGCTGCGCTCGTAACTGTACTCGGTGGGGTTGAACAGCACATTGATGACGGTGCCCTTATCCGCGCCGTCGAGTACGGTAATGCTCGCCTTTTTGAGTTGCGCCTTACTCATATCTTCTTGCTCAAAGCCCGCGTCGTTCGCGCTCGATGCGCATGCGTTTTTCTACGCGGTGAATCACATCATTCGTCAACCGGTCTAACAGTCCCGGATCAAGCGTTGCCACGAGCGAGGCTGCGGGCCGCTCGCTGAACGCCGATACGCCTTGCGGCATTTCATGGGTTGCGACGGAACGCACAGCGCCTCCCCGCGAAAATTCAACCCGTTCTGGCGTAGCGCCGCTCTCATTGGTTATTGGCAGCGGTTGTCGTTTGCGCCACACGAGTTCTTCCATCTGTTCAACCGGAAACTGGTACGGCCTGTCAGGTTGCGTATGCGAAGGAACCGACTCGTCATCCTCTTTCGATGAGCGCGCGACCGACACTGGCAACCAGTGCGTTTGACTCCGCGAGTAACCTGGTAACGGTCGCGTCCGTTCCGCCTCACTCACGCGCAGGACATTCACACGGCGCTCGAAAAGCACGGCACTGCGTCGCCGGGCATAGCGCAACACCGCTGGTGGCGCGTTCGGCAAGCGCGAGCGATTGCTCAGCGAAACTGTTTCCCGCGCATGCGTTGGCGGCGATAAAAGGCGCGCGGGCTGCGCCATCAGCAAAACGCGCGTAAAGTGAGGCAAGGGCGCGGCAGCTCGTACCGACAGCCAGCCCGACTGCCTGTGATGATGGAAAGTGACGCGCGTCCATGGTGTCGTCAGTGCCGGCACAGACGCAGTCTGGCGTTCAATCCGAACCCGCTCATTCGAGTGCGCCGCCAAGTGATAATGAAATTGCGACAACCGGATAACCGTCGTTTGCGCCGTCACGCGCGCTGCCGCTTGCCTTAACGGCCTGCGGTCTCGCCGCCAGTGCAAAGCGAGGGAACGCCAGTTCATGCGGCGCTGCTCGGTCTTGACGATCTGAGGGGCAAAACGCCGGGCAGCGTTGCGAGCCGCGAAAACAATTGCTGGTCTGCCCACACATCTCATGCCGCTTTCCTCAAGCCGTGATGAGCGAGTTCCAGACTTTCCATCACGACGGGCGAGGTTTGCGCATCCATGTCCGACGCAGCCCATTTAACCGGCAGCGCATGCTCGATCTGCCAAGCCCACTGCCGCTCGTTGGCTTCGTTCTGCAAACGAATGCGAATGGTCTTGCGTTTGATTTCGCCATCGGCGGTATCCAGCGCCCACTTCCACAAGTCATCCATCGCCAGCCCACGTTCGAGTACGACGACCGGATAAGAGACCTGCGTGATGAGCTTGTGTTCGTACTCGATGACGCCGCCCTCGCGATAAGATTCGTATTTCACTTCGCGCACGATTCCCTTAACCCGCGTGAAACCGGCGCTGGTGATGCCATCAATTTCGAGCAGAAAGCGAAAGCCGCGCAAAGGGTCGTGACGATTCATCGTTGCTTCCTCCCTATCTCGAACAGGCTTACCTCAGATGTATGCGAGGGCGTATGCGAAGACATATGCGAAGACGCACTTTCGAGTGTGCGGTTGATCGCCGAAATCTCACGACACCAACGCCGCCGCTCACGATGATCGAGTTGCATCAGTTCGCTGTGAGACCAATGAAAGTGGCTGGCAATAAAGGCCATCTCCTCATACAACAACTTCACAGGATAGGCCCTCATGCTTCCCCCATGGCGGCAAACCTCCGCAGCGGTTTCCCGCCCACTGTCGCTGCCGCCGCCCACTGCTTTTCGGGCACCACGTCCGTTTCCGTCTCGTCACTGGCATTGAACTTTTCGTAAAGCCGTTGCAGGTAAGCGAGATCCGAAGCGTATAGGTTTTCGATCACCCCGGTGTGAACATCCGCCAGCGTACCGAGCCGCGTGATGACCCGCGCCAACACGATGACCACCAGATAGGCTTCGTTCTGCTGCACGCGCGGATCGCGCAACGGCAGAATCTCGTCGGCAGCCGTAGCCAGACGCATCGTCCCGCGCCGATGCAAGGCACCCGATTCGTCTACCAAACCCTTCGGCAATTCGAATTCGATCTCGGTTTGAAAACCGTGTTGCGTCGTACCCATGTTGATCTCCTTGGTGATCTTCTTTGCTGAACACCTTTTCAGGCCATGCGCTCGATGCCTTCATTGACGAGTTCGAGCAGTTCGATCATGACTTCGTTCCCTTTGCCGCTCAGGTCGCTGGGATCGTATTTCACCGGCCATGCGTCAGTGACGACGAAACGCGCCTTGTCCTGGCCTGATTCGTCTTGCACTACGATTGCGACATTCTTGCGGCTCGTCGTGACCTGACCGGTTGAAACATCCCTATGCCACTTGAAAAGGTCGAGAGCGCTGCCCCCCACGGTCATGCCAGACTTGAGCGTGATGTTGCCGTATTTCGTCAGGCCGCTCAGTTTGCGTACGTGAGGCGGGTCGTTCCCTTCGCGGTAATCAACGGCATCAATCGTCGTTTCAGCGATAGCGACATCGCTGAACCCGGCCTGGGTGATGTTGTCTATTTCCAGACGGAAGCGAAAATTGCGAAGCGGATCATTGCGTGCCATATCAATTGTTCCTCGAGCTGGTGCTCCTCAAGCTGGTGCTGCTAACGCTGAGCCTCAGCGGTGTTTTGGAAAATGCGAAAGACCACGAATTCAGCCGGGCGAACCGGTGCAATGCCGATTTCACAAATCAGTCTTCCGTTCAAGATATCGTCCTGTGTCATCGTGGTGCGGTTGCAGGTGATGAAGAAGGCTTCCTGTTCCGTACGGCCAAACAACGCGCCGAGACGCCATTGGCTGCGCAGGAATAAACGAATGGTGTCTTCCACGCGTGCCCAAAGCCGGTCGTCGTTAGGCTCGAACACGACCCATTGCGTCCCTTCATAAATAGAACGTTCGAGAAAAATGAAAAGCCGCCTTACGCTGACATACTTCCACAGCGCGTTGGAAGTAATCGTGCGCGCTCCCCAAACCCGTATGCCGCGTCCGGGGAAACTGCGAATGGCGTTGACGCCTTTGGGATTCAGAACATCCTGCAAGCTGTCATTGATGTCGTATTCGAGCGTCAGCGCGCCGCGCAGGATTTCGTTGGCGGGCGCTTTGAATACGCCCCGTTCGGTGTCGGAGCGCGCATATACGCCCAGCACGTGTCCGCCCGGCGGAATCAATTTGCGCGCGCCCGTGCGCGGGTCGGCGGTCATGATCCAGGGGTAATAAAACCCTGCATATTGGCTGTCGGTGACGGAATCGCGTGGATTCAGTTCACTGGCACTGCTCTTCCCTTTGGGAGCGTCAACCACGGCAAAACGAAACCGCAGCCGCTCACAATGAGCGACGATGGTTTTCGCAATGTCGCCATCCACACCGGGCGCATAAACCAGCGCCACTTCACGGTAAGGATCGAGTTCAAGTGCGCTAAGCCCCTGTATGCTGCGGCCCCCCGCAATGGCATTGCCGGTGTAATCGTCCACGCCCAGCGCCGCCGGATCGTCGGCTCCGCCATTCAGTACCTGTATCCCGTCTCCCGGTCGCGCCGTGGCAGGTACGCCCGCATTGCGCACGAGCATGCCGAGCGCGGAACTTTCCGGCCCCTGATTCATTTCTCCCTTTTCAAGATCAATGAACGGCACCCGCTTGCCATAAAAATCTGGCGAAGACTCATCAGTCTCAAGATCGTCAAAGTCTTCAATCAGCGCCGGGCGGGGCGTTGAGAGGCGGTCGGAAAAGGGATCGAAATCCGGCACGGCGCCGTTCCCGCTCCAATAAGCCATTTGCAGGCGGAAGCCTACGGCGGTGCCATCGGCGCGTTTCGTCGAGCCAGGGGAAATTTTCACTTTCACGCGCGTACCCCACAGTCCGGGGCCTGCCGCCCGCACGACGAGTTCGCCGAAAACCGCCGAAGCCGTCGTCGCTCCATCGCCCACGAGGCGGGCGATATAGGCCCGTTTGCCGCCGTTTTCAAAAAAGCCGTTGGTCGCATAGGGCAAAAATTTGTTCGGGGCGAAAACGTCGCCGAACCAGCGTTGGTAATCTTTGTAACTCGTGACCAGGCGCGGCATGGTGGAACCACGCTCGGCCTCACCGATTAACGCCGCCGTGCTGGTAGGTACGCCCTCAATTGGTCGCGGGCCGCGTTCGATTTCTTCGATGTAAACACCGGGATGTAAATATTCAGCCATGGTGATTCTCCTTCAATCAGTTCACACAGATTGCTGTTGGTTGGTGTCGCCTGGTTTGAAATCAGCGCAATCAATCACGCTGGGAATCGCGCCCCGGGCAACTTTGTCAAACGATTTCAGGCCCTCTTCAATCAGCGACTTGTTGCGCTTGATCTCGCTCTCGACTTTCATCACTGCGGCCTCAGCATCGGCAAAATCGGTTTGCGCCGGGCCGTATCGCGTGTCCACCAGACAGCAGATAATCTTGAGATAATCGTTGGGATGAACCAGATAAGGTTGCGGACCGATGATGCGTTGGCGCAGGCTCCATTCCGTTTTGCCTACATCAGGCCCGCAGCAATCGTCAGGATCAGGCTTGTCGCAGCAACAAAATTGGGTGTATGACGAGTCAATCCGCGTAGTCCATTTCTCACTTTGCGGTGGCGCGATCGCGAGATGAAGTGGCAGCAATTTCAGAAATACGTCGAAGACGACTTTGGAGGTGTCGGTAGCCAGTGCCTTATTCGCATCAGCGATCAGCTTGGCATTGTCTGTCAGGGTTTTCTCAATGGTTTGCGCGGGTTTTTCCCAGGCCGTCAGCACGCTCTTGACGCGATTGAACCGGCGTTCTTTCCTCTCTTTATCTCTGGTGTGCCAGCTTAAGAGGTCATAAAGATTGTGCGCCGCCGGGTATAACGTGGGATCCCATTTCAGCCGCTCTTCGGCCTCGCGCATCTTGTTGAGGTAGGGACACACATAGCATTCAATCACGCAGTACCAACATGGCAGGGCGCAAACGAGTTTTCTGATGAGTTCCTCGATGCTTTTATCTTGTTCGTCCCACAACTTGACGAGCTTGTCATGCTTTTCCTGGGTGTATTCCTGTTTGGCGGCTTTGGCCTTAACCAGTAAAGCCTCCAGGTCTGTTTTGAACGCCTTGGCTTTTTCGGCGGCGGCAATTTCCACCGTTTTCGCCGTGATCAAATTTTCGAGACAGTCAGGCTCCGACGTCGGTACCGTTTTGCAGTCGCAGCATGGGTCTTTGTGCTCACAGGGATTCGGCTCAGTCCAGGTCGGCGGCGTAGCCGGGTTCTTCGGCTGCTCTTTACAGTCCTTCGCGTCTCCAGCCGAATGAGGTTGATCGGCGTGCTCTCCAGTCAAAGGATGGCAGTCACAGCCTCCATGCTTATATGAATTGTCAGTCATTGCGTTGTCTCCTTGTTACGAATTCAGCGTTGAGAATGCAGGGTTGAGAATTCAGGGTTGAAACTCATCCCAGGCAAACGTCAAAGGCTCCAGCGTGGTCGGATCGGTGACGCGGCCTTGCAGGATTTTCAAATGATTCGAGTGAAATTCAGTGCCTCCGTCACGGCTCACGCTGAGCCGCACGGTGACAAATCCGTTGGGGTCGAGTGGCGGCGCTTCGGTCAGAGCCAGGCGCAAGATCGTCACGAAATCGCCATTCTCATTGCTGTGAGAAATAGTGGTTACGTCTTGCCAAAGGCCGTTCTCGTCAAGCCACTGCAAATGCACCGCAGCCTTGGGCACCGGGGTAGCGGGTTGCGGCGGCGTAACTTGCGTTTCGATCAACCGCCCGCGCAATCCCGTGATGCCGGGCGTGAAGGCGTAATCAACGCGCGGCGGCAACTCAATGGTCGTGATGTCAGGCGGCAGCTTCAGGCGGCTGCGCTCCCACTCAACTTTCTCGTAAGGCAACGTCCCCGGATCAACCGAAACCTTTTGCAATTGATTCAGGTCTTCTTCGAGCCAAACGAAACAACCGCTCGCATTGACAATGGGCTTGCCCTGCAAACCGTCGGCAACGATCAAACCCTGACCGGGTCTCATA
>JABFSD010000415.1 GCA_013140935.1 Acidobacteriota bacterium | reverse complement strand
GCCTGGAGTTTAGAGAGGAAACGAATTTATGCAGGACACTGAAGCAAAGAAAAACTGTAGACCGCGAGCGCAGCCACGACCGCCGCTAACAATCGAAACATCACGGCGTAAGAACCTGTGCGCGTGACGCATTCCGCCAACAGCAACGGCCCGATGGCCGAAGCCAGCACGGTCAGAGCCTGCGCCGCGCCTTGAATCTGGCCGAGATGCGCGCGGCCAAAAGCGCGGCTCCAATACGAAAAGAAAATCACCATCACGAATCCGCCCGCGACGCCCATCACTAAGGCATAAAGTGCAACGTGCGTGACGCCGCGCAAGTGCGGCAAGGCGAGCAAAGACAGCGCGAGCAAGCTCATCGCCAACGCCATCAAACGATTCATTGACCATTTGGTGGTGAGCCAGCCGCCTAAAAAGTTTCCCGCCAGTGCGGTAATTGCCGTGATCGCCAGGCTGTTGTGATAGACCGTCGGCGCAAAGCCCAACTCAGCCAGAATGGATTCGTTAAACAGCGCAATGCCCGAAGCGATCAAGCCATAGACCGAACTCGACAACGCGAAGACTCAAAACGCGGGCGTTGCCAGCGCTTGTCCCAAAGTGAAATCGGTGACGGTCGCCGGTTCATCTGCGGCCTTGCCATCACCCTTTCCATCTAAAGCCACGCCGCAGGCTTCGGGTGATTCGCGCACGAGCCACCAACTCAAGGGCGCGAGAATGCACAACAACGCCACCGCGATGCACAACCACGTCGCGCGCCAACCTGAATTGATGACGGCTGCGCCCACGACGGGAAAGGCGATCATGAAACCTACGCTTAACAGCACTGTGTAACTCGCCATCGCCGCACTCAATCGCTTAACGAACCACTGCCCGACCATCGTGATGCTGACGACCGAAAGCGCGCTTTGCCCGAACCCGCGCGTGAGCGTGATTAGCAAAGCCAGCGTTGGCGTGTTTCTCACGTTGCTCATCAACCAGACGGTCAAGCCCAACGCTACGACAACGACGGTGACGACGATGCGACTGCCGAATCGGTCAATCAGTTTGCCGATGCCCAAGCAACCCAACGCGCCGATCAGCGTCGCCCACAGATTGATTTGCGCAAAGGTCACGCGATCAAGTTGCAAGTCTTTGAGCAAAGATTCTGTAATGAGTCCCAAACCCTGCGTGCGTCCGGGCAGCGTACCGACCATGGCGAGCGAGGCTACGATCAAGTTGATCCAGCCATAGTAAAGCGGCAAGCGGGCTAGCCACGGCAACGTTAGCGGCATTTCGTTTCGCAAGGTCGTCATAAAATCACAGGTCTAGTGAAGTCTAGAAAAGTCTCGGCAAGTCTGGAAAAGTCAGATAGCGGTAATCATCTGCCCGGCTGACTTTTCCAGACTTGCCCAGACTTCTCAAGACTTTTCCAGACTTCGTTTGGGTCGCCACCACATCCACAACAAAAACATCGTTCCCAACACGCCTAACCAACGCAGCGTTTCGTTCACAAACACCACCGTCGCGTTGAAAAAAATGAAGAACAAAAACGCCTGCCAACTCACCGTCAACCAGCGCGGACGCCGTTGATAGCTTTGCGGCCACAGCCACCACCAAGCGATTTCAGCCATCCACAACGATAGTAGCGCGTAATTCACATACATCCCGCCGCCCCAGTTGACGCCGAAGACTTCAGCCGTTTGGCGCGCCGTCTCGACGTAGACCGAAGCCTGATTCCAGTGATGAACAAAATGCAACGCGAAAACGATGTGCAACAACAGACAAAGGCCGCTCAACGTCCAAACCCAGCGCAAAACTCTTTCCCAAGATTTGCGCTGAGAAAATGCAAAAGCCGCGACGGGCAAGTAACCAGCAAGGCCAACCAGACGCATACGCGGATGAGTAAATCACTTCTGCTCATGCAAAATTTGTCGAAGTCAGGTGCATGGAGTCCAGCCTTCAGGCTGAGTCGGCTCGTTTACGAGCCATACGGCGCTGCGCGCCGACTCAGCCTAAAGGCCGGACTCCATGCACCCGCTTGCCGTCTCTCACTTACCTTTCAGTTGCGCAACTTGCTGTTGCAAAGCCTTCACTTGTGAAGTCGTTTGGATGAGACGCGCTTGCAAATCCTCTACGGCCTTGATCGCTTGCGAAGTCGGCGCTACATCCGCCGCGTCAATCAGATTCATCACCGCGAAAAAGCCTGTAGCGATGCCCGCCAAGCCAGGTTCGCGGTTGGCTCCGCCAAAAAAATCTTCGCCTTCGGTGCGGCCTTCCAGCGCGGCAAGTTGTTTATCCAAAGCATCAGCGGCGGTGCGGTCAGTGGCGGATTTCAACGTTTCACGCGTTTGTTTCACTTCAGCTTGCAACGCGCGAATGGCGCGAATGCCTTCGTAACAAAGCTTCGCCTGGGTTTGCTGTTGCGCGAGTTCAGCCGCAGGCGTCATCACACGCGGATCCATCCGCAGCTTTAACGGCTGCGCAGTCACTTTGCCATCCACCATCAGTCGCACCGTGAAATCACCCGGTGCAGCCAACGGCCCAAACGGCCCCGGCGGCGTATCGCGCCACAACGCTTGCATGCCATAGGAACGCCCAACGCCCGTGGGCGGCGCGTAACGCAAATCCCACGTCCAGCGTTGCATTCCGGCTTTGCTCGATAAGACACGCGGCGCGCGGAACCAATAAGCCGGATAGGCGAGTTTCGTCGCATCCAATTGCTCTGGCGGGTCGTTGCTCGCGTAACGCCTTACGACGTTGTTTTGCGCGTCGAGAATTTCGAGCGTGACATTTTGCGCATCGCCCTTGAGCCAATAGTTGAGGATGGCTCCGTCGGGCGGATTCTGTCCCATCGGTTCTTCAGGCGGAATCGGCGTATCGGTGTTGTTGCTGCGCCGCACGCGCGTCGCCAGTTGCGGCGCAAACAGATGCGCATTCGAAGCAGCGACCTGTGGCGACCATTGGCGTAGCGGTGTGATGTCATCCAATATCCAAAATGAACGTCCGTGCGTACCGACCACTACGTCGTCATCCTTAATCACCAAATCACGAATCGAAGTCGCGGGCATGTTGTTACGCAACGATTGCCAGTTGTCTCCGTCGTCGAAGGAAACGAAGACCGCGTTTTCACTGCCCGCAAACAGCAAGCCTTTGCGTTGTGGGTCTTCGCGCACGACGTTGATGACGTTGTTCGTCGGAATCCCGTTCGTGACGTGTTGCCACGTCTTGCCGCCGTCGCGCGTGCGATAAATGTGCGGCCTCAGATCATCCAGCCGCAACGTATTGATCGCCGCATACACCGTGTCGTCGTCAAAATGTCCGGCGTCGAGTTGTGCGACTTTCATCCAGCTTTTGAGTTCAGGCGGAGTGATATTCGCCCACGTCTTGCCGCCATCGGTCGTACGATGAATCAAGCCGTCATCGGTTCCCGCCCAGATCGTATTCAGATTTTTATGCGAAGGCGCGACTGAATAAATCACGCCGCGCCGTGGCATGGTAGCCATTTCAGGCTTGCGATATTTGCCGATGCTCGCCGGAATCTCGTATCGCTCACGCGACAAATCAGGGCTGATGATTTCCCAACTGTTGCCGCCGTTCAGCGTCTTCCACAAAACATTGGTCGCAAAGAAAAGCGTCTTGTTGTCTACAGGTGAAAAGATCGAAGGCATCGTGCGCAACATTCGGTACTTGCCGCTGCGCACGGGTTCGGGCGCGATGTTTTGCGTCTGCCCTGTGCGCCAGTCATAGCGCGTAATGCGTCCGCCATACGTGATGTCGGGATTCAGCGGATCAGGCGCGGCGTATCCATATTCGTCTACGCCCACGGTTCGCCAATCGCGCCAAGTGATCGCGCCGTAATCTCCGCGCGAAGCCACCGCCGCCGAACCGCTTTCCTGCTGCCCGGAGTAAACCCAATAAGGCCAGCGATTGTCGGTGATGACGTGATACATCTGCGCGGTCGGCTGGTTGTACCAACTGCTCCACGTGTCGCCGCCATTGACCGTAATCGTCACGCCCTGGTCTGCGGCAAAGATCATCGTGTCGGGTTGTTCAGGGTTCATCCAGATGCGGTGGTAATCGTCGCCGCCCGGTGCGCCTTTGAAACCAGTCCACGTCTTGCCGCCATCGGTGGATTTGTAAGACGCGGTGTTCGCCACAAACACGATGTCAGGATTTTTCGGATGCGGGCGTACCTCAGCGAAATCAGAACCGCGTCCCCACAGTCGCGCCTCGCCCGACAGTTTGCGCCACGATTCGCCCGCGTCGTCGCTGCGATAAATGCCACCCGTGGCGTTGTTGGCGTCTACGGTCGCATAGATGACGTTCGAGTTGCTGCGCGCAATGCCGAAGCCGATGCGCCCCAAGCCTTCGGCAAACGTGGGCAAGCCTTTGGTCAACTGCCGCCACGTGTTGCCGCCGTCGGTGGATTTATAAAGTCCGCTGCCCGGCCCTTGCCACGAGCCGTTTTCCCACGCCCCGTGGCGCGCTTCAAACAGATCGGCATAGATGACTTGCGCATTGTTCGGGTCAATCTCGACCTGCATCGCGCCGGTGTCCTCGTCTTTGAACAGCACCTGCTGCCACGTAGCGCCGCCGTCGAGCGTTCGGTATACGCCGCGCTCATTGTTCGGCCCGAACGGATGCCCGGCGACAGCGGCAAAGGCGCGATTGGGGTCTTTGCGGTCAACCGCCAGGCCGCCGATTTGCTGCCCATCGCGCAGCCCCGTGTTGCGCCATGTCTTGCCGCCATCGGTTGATTTATAAACGCCGTCGCCGACTGACAGGTCAGGCCGGAAGGGCAAGCCTTCGCCGCTGCCGACATAAATCACGTTGGGTTGCGACTCACACAGGGCTACGTCACCGATAGAACCCGTGGGCTGATCGTCGAAGATCGGCTGCCACGTTCTGCCCGCATCCGTCGTCTTCCATACGCCGCCGTTGTTGACGCCGATGAAAAACGTGTTGGGTTGCGACGGAATACCGACCGCACCGACCGTGCGGCCTCCGCGAAAGGGGCCGATGCAACGCCACTTCATCGCGCCAAACTGAGATGGTGGCGAACTGGTGGCAGTTGATTGCGCCGAACCCGATTCGATAACAACGAACACTAATGCCACGCCAATCAAAGCCAATAAGGCAAGACGGAATTTCATGACGAACCTCCGATGGTTTTTCAGGTGAATGGAAAATTACTGCGTAAATTGAATGGGACGGATTGTGGGCAATGGGTGCCTAGTTTTCAACCGCTAATTGCCTGAGCGCGCTCTGTTCCTGCGGGCCATAAAGAAAAGAGGAGCCCGAGGCAGGGCAAATCTTGTCGCCACTAATTTCTATGCTAGACTCCGAAGTAAGGGGGTAATAGATGGATACCATAATCACTACGTCGCTGTCGGCGCAGGAGGAAGCCAGCTTGAGTGAAATGCTGGCGGAATGCGTCGCGGCTATGCAAAAAGCCCAGGAAAAAATTGAGCAGGATCGCATCGCCACGGAACATAGTCAGGCGCGCTCCTGGGCGATGCTGCGCGAAATTCAAAGGAGCTTCCATGTGGAAACAATTCCTGGACTTTATTCGTCAGGTTTTCAAGCTGACTGAAACCACGCAAGACAACAGCAACAAGATCAAGAATCTTCAGGCGCAACACGAAGCCGTCATCGCTGCCTTGCAGCACCTGGGCTATGAAGTGCAACGGCTTGATGAACGCGAACGCCACGAACGCGAGAAGCTTGAGTTGCGCCTCGAAATTGAACGGTTGCGTGCTGAACGCGCCTTGCCGCCTGCCCGCAAAAGTAAGAAGAAGAAACTCGCGCAAGACGCGCTGCCACTCACTGACGAAACCGGTGACGAATCTGCTGCTGAATAATCAGCACCTTGCCGCACACCTGCGCCGCTTTTTCTAACTGCTCTCAGAATGCAGCCGCGCGCAGGCTTATTTCTTCCTTAAACCCGCCGCCGCCTTCTCGACTTCGCCCAATAAACGCACCGTGTTCTCGCCCAATATCTTGCGAATGTCTTTTTCAGCGTAGCCCTTGCGCAACAATGCTTCGGTGAGCTTCGGCAATTGTGTAGCGTCCTTCATCCCTTCTGGCATCGAGCCGCCGTCGAAATCTGAACCCAGTCCGACGTGGTCAGCGCCGACGAGTTTCACGGCGTGGTCAATGTGTTCGATGATCTTTTCCCAAGTGACTTTAGGCGCAGGGCCGAATTGCTGCGCCATTTCTTCGCGCACCTTTGTGGCGTTTTCCGGCGTGAATCCACCCAACTCCTGCATCCGCGCGCGCGAAGCCTCGCGGGTCTTGAGCGAATATTGATAAAGCGGTTCGTCAATAAAACTGTCGAGGTAATTGATTTGAATCACGCCGCCTTTCGCCGCGAGCGCCTTAATCATTTCGTCGGTCATGTTGCGCGGATGATTCGACAGCGCGCGACAAGACGAATGCGAAGCGATCATCGGCGCACTGCTCACGGCCAGCGCGTCATAAAAGGTTTTGTCCGCTACGTGCGAAATGTCTACCAATACACCTAGCTTGTTGAGTTCACGCACTACGTCTTTGCCGAAATCGGTGAGGCCGTTGTGCTTTGGTGTATCGGTCGAGCTATCGCCCCATTCCGTATTCACCGAATGGGTCAGCGTCAAATAACGCACACCGAGTTCGGCATACATCCGCAACGTAGCGAGGCTGTTGTTAATCATATGTCCGCCTTCCATGCCCATCAGCGCAGCGATTTTCTTTTGGCGATGCGCGAGTTTCACATCGGCGGCGGTGCGGCACAGCATCACTTCGTTGGGCAAGTCGGCGGCGAGCTTGTGAACGGCGGCAATGCGTTCGATAGAATCGGCGACCGCTTTCGGCCCCGTCACCGTGCCCGCCATATAGATTGAAAAGAACAGGCCGTTCAATCCGCCTTTTTTCATGCGCGGCAAATCAACTGCGCCGTCCGGGTGTTCGTCGGTGAACAGCCAGCCCGCACGTTGCAGCCGCGGCGTCGTGTCAATGTGCGTGTCTAACACGATAGACGAAAAATGCAGCTTCTTCGCTTTGGCGGCAATCGCGTCATCGGTTTGCGCGAAGCCATTCATAGCCATCAAAAACAAACAGACAAAACTTGTGAACAGAGATTTCATTACGGGTTCCTTTTGGTTCGGAGTAATTATGGTTTTGATGCTAGTGATGGGTGCAATTCCAATTTCGTCTTCCTGAGACGTTAAGGACTACTTCTTCGTTGCGGCGTATTTCTTCGCCGCATCCTGCCACGCAAAAGGCAATACGTCAGGTACGACGCTGATTTCGGTCGTGAACTTGAACGCGTGTTTGCCGCCGCTGTCATAAACCAATTCGACAAAGAACGCCGTGAATCCTTTTTCAGGCTTGGCGACGCGCGCGATGTAATTACCTTTCGCATCGGCTTGCAACGGCGAACTCTGATAAGCCTTGCCAATGACATCCAGCCTGAAGTCGCGCGCGTTCGCGTTGGTCGCCTGCCAGAGATTGACGGCTTGCGGCTTGTCTTTAGGCATCACGATCAGTGAACCATCCTTTTCTTTCCGCCACGAGAAACGCGGACGCGGGCGATTGGTAATCACTGCTTGATAAAAGGCGATCAGGCTGGCGAGCGCGTCAGTGCCCGCCGTTACGTTGTGTTTGGCGTTCGGCACGTAGCGCAGATGTTTCTCTTGCTGCAACGCGCCGAAATAAAACTGTGAGTTGTCGGGCAAAAAGAATTCATCGCCCGCCGCGTTGATAAGGAACTTAGGCATCTTGTGTTTGGCGCGCGCGCGATATTGATAAGGGTCTTCAATCGCCAGCACCGCCTGATATTCCGGCGTACCGATCTTGTGCGGGAACAAGCCGTGCTTGACGTAATCATCCAGCGCGTCTGAGAAAAATCCGTAAACCTCAAAGTGATGGCGCGTGATGGCTTCGCTGTTCAAGGCGTCAATCACCATCGGTGCGATGGCGATGACGCGGCGGTCTACGGTGCCGACGAGCCACGCCGTCCAGCCGCGTTTCGATGCGCCGGTGACGACGAACTGCCTGATCTTGCGTTTGCCTCCAGGCTCGCTCGCCATGAATTCCTGCACGGCATCCATCGCGCGCACTCCGCTTTTAACCATCGCCAGCCGCACCAGCCAATAATCGTCTTTGGTCGTGAAATGTTTGACGCGCGTATAAGCGATGAGGTCGTCTTCTGAACGCGCCTGTTCGGGCGAATCGCTGAACCGCAGCGGCTGATTGGGAACCATCATCACTTCGGCAACGACCGTGTTGGTGTCGGCGGCGATCATTTGCGCACGGTCAGAGATTCTAGTCGGCGCAGCGTCACGGTTGCTGCCGCTGCCGATATAAAGCAACGCCTTGTCGCTTGTGACTTTGTCGGGGACTACGACGTTGAGCCAATGCTTCCAGACGGGACGGTCTACGTCTTTCACGCTGCGCCACGCTTGCGAAGTCAGCTCCAACACATAGCCCGTCTTGCCTGCGCCTTTGATCGTATGGAAACCGCGTTGCGCGGCCCACACTTGTTCCGGGGCCTTCTCGCCTTTCTCCCAGCGCAAGACGGACTGTTCGATAAGTTCGATCTGCTCGCGTGCGTCGCGG
>JABFSD010000022.1 GCA_013140935.1 Acidobacteriota bacterium | reverse complement strand
GTGATGCGCACCTGATCGGTTTGCACATTGAGCGCGGTTTCGTTCTCACTGATTTGTTTGCCGGTGACTTTGAGCGTGAGCGTGGCGCGCGGGGCTTCATACGGAATTGGCAAGCTGAAACGGCCTTCGCCATCGGTGACGGCGGTGAGCGTTTGCGCGCCTGTGACCACCTCAATCGTCGCGCCACGCACGGCTTCGTTGCGTTGATTGACGACTTCGCCTTGCAGCGTCCGCGTTTGCGCGAAAGCCGACAGGCAAGCACCCAGCAGCAGGCAAAATGTCCACAAGCGTTTCATATAAAGATTCCTGTAGTGGTGAAAGAATTTTCCGTGACAGAGTTCGTTACGGCAGGGAACGGCTGATTGGATTGCTTCGGCGGGAAAAAACTGGGAGCGCGGACGTCCTCGTCCGCGCGGTCCGCGCGGCTTCTTATGGCGCGGACGAGGACGTCCGCGCTCCCAGTGTGACAACAAACCGGCAGCCCGGCGACAAGCGTTCCCACGCGACGCTCGCGCCAATCAGATTTGCGCGTGAGTGGATGTTGCTGAGGCCGTGTCCCGTCGCGTGACCGGCGGTTCCGTCAAAGCCCAAGCCGTCGTCGGTGATGGCAATGACGACCGCGTTGGTTTCGTCGAGTTGTGCGGCGAGCGTGACGTTGTGTGCTTGTGCATGTCGTGCGACGTTGCTGAGCGCTTCCTGCACGATGCGGTAAAGCTGGATTTGTTCAATCTCGCTGAGTTGCAAACGGTCTTCGAGGTCGGGCGCGCAAGCGAATTGATAGGCGAATTTTTCGGCGGCGGGCAATTGTGCTACAGCATCGCTCAAGGCCCATTCGAGCGCAGGCAGAAAGCCTATGTTCGCCAACACCGAAGGGCTGAGGTCTTCGCAAATATGGCGAATCTCGTTGGAGATGCTTTCGATCTTGCGCCGCATGCTGGCCGGAGCGAGTGAGCCGGTGTCGTTCTTTGCTTGCGGCAGTTGATCGGTCAGCACCAACAGATTGCGCAAGTCTGACAGCGTTTGATCGTGCAGGTCGCGTGCGATGCGGGCGCGTTCGGCTTCGGTTTCGCGCGCGAGCCGCAAGCGCGTATCGCGCAATTCGGCATTCGTCGTTTCAAGCGAAGCGTTCGTGGCTGCAAGCCGCTGGCGTTGGCGATAAATCCAAAAGGCGATGGCGGCGGTGGCGAGCAACAACGCAAACAACAAGGCGGTCGAACGATTGAACGGCGCATCCTGAATGCGCAGCCGAATCGTCAATGGTTCAGAGGCTACGAGATCGCGGCTGAACGCACGCACCGTCATCACATAAGGCCCGGCACGCAAGCCTTCGGCGGCGAATTGCGGCGTCGTCGTGCGAATGGTTTTCGCATCCTGTCCGCTGAGTCGTTGCAGGTGAAACTCGTATTGATATTGGCTCGCAAAGGTGCGGCTGCCCAACGCTGTAGCTTCGACCAGCAAGCCGCGCACGTCGTGCGGCAACGCAAGCTCGGCGGTCAAGTAATCGGGCGTATAAATTTTGTCGGCCACGATGCGACGGATTTCGAGTTGCGGTGCAGCCAGACTCGGACGATGCCGCACCAAGCCGCGCGCCGTGCCGATCCAAATCGTATTGTCAGCCTTCCCGCGCGTAGCCAACGCGAACACCTTCGGAGAAGCCAAGCCTTGTTCAGTGTCAAAGCGAATCGTCGCGTTTTCGCGCGGCAGCAATTTGAAAAGCCCCGCGTTGTTGGTAGCGACCCATACGACTTCGCGCGACTCGCTTTCATTGACGGCGAGCAAACCGAATACGTCAACGTTCGATAACAACTCGCGCCACTGTTCACCTTCGCGTACGAACAGCCCTTGCGCCGTACCCGTCCACAGCTTGCCGCCGTGCCACGCCAACGCGCGCACCGCAACGGCTGGCGCGGGCAAGGCGATGCGTTCGACTTTGTTGCCGTCCCAACGCAACAACTGCCCTTCGGTCGTACCCAGCCATAACGCACGGTCTTCTTCGTTCGCCAAGCACACTGCCTTTTGTGCTGCCGCATCGCGCAAGATTAATGATGAATCTTTGCTTTCAACAAAGCGCCGCAAGCCGCGCTCAAATGCTGCGACGTAAACCGCGCCGCGAAAACCCGTGATCGCACGAATGCTTTCTCTTGTTTGTGGTTTATCTTCTGGTGTCGGCTGCTGAGGGGTGAGCGCCGAGTCTTGTGTTTCTGTGTTCTCTCTCTCTGTCGGCTTCGCCGCCTCTCTGTCATCTGCTGGTGTGAACTCCGCTGCCGCAGCGCCTTTGACGAATAAGCCGCTGTTCGTACCCACCCAGATGTTGTGTTTGGCGTCTTCCCACAGCGCATACACCGAACGGGTTTCGATAGCGGCGATGGGTTGCCACGGTCCCAAGTCAGCGCCTGCGGGCAAACGAAACAATCCGCGATTCGTCGCGCACCACGTATCGCCATTCGTCGCCGCCAACAGCGCGCGTACGAAATTGCTGTTGCCGTTTTCGCTCAACGTCGCCGCGCGAAAGCCTTCGCGGTCATAACGGCATACGCCGCGATCGGTGCCGAACCAGACGATGCCTTCGCGGTCGCGGTAAAGCGTATTGATGCGATTCGACCGCAAGCCGCCGCCGGTGTTTTCAAAGGTGAGATGTTCGATGACTTGTCCGTTGCGAATCAGGTAAGCGCCTTGTGTGAGCGTGCCGAGCCACACGTCGCCTTCACCGCCATGCACCGCAGTGACTTCGCTAGCGATCAAGCCCGAATGCAAGAGAGTGTTGTTTGCATACGTCCACAAGCCCGGCGCTTTGCGGCTTTGCTCGCCGATCCACAGCGTCGCGCCGTCGTGATAAAGCGCGTTGATGTGATAAGGACGCGGCGGTTGCAACGCGAGTTCGCGCAACTGTTCGTTGAGCGCGCCGTCGGCTTGGTTGTGCAACATCACGCCGCGTCCCAACGAACCGACGACGAATTCGCCGTTGGGCGCGAGCGTCGCCGTCGTCAATTGCACAGCGTTGCCGTTGCTGCCTGCGTTGGGCGTATCGGTCAAACTCAGCAACCGATGCGTGGCGGGATTGAGTTCTTGCGCGCTGAGTTGCGTGGCTGCGCCGCGTTCGCTTTGCGCCGTTGTTCCAGTTGCGGCTTCGCGGTAACGCAACAAGCGGCCTTGCGCGGTGACGACCAACGTTTCGTTTTGCGCATTCGTCGCAATGCCGGTGACGGGTTGGTCTTTGGTTTCAGGCAGGTGTTCTAAACGCTCGTTGCGCACGCGCGCCGCGCCGCTTTCCGTACCGATCCATAAATTGCCCTTCGCATCGAAAGCCAAAGACAAAATGCGCAGCGAAGCCAACTCACTCGCGCGCGCAAACTCCTGCATCGTGCGTCCGTCGTAACGCACGAGGCCGTTGTCCGTGCCAATCCACATCGCGCCGCGCGGGTCTTGCACGATGGCGCGCACGCGGTCAGAGGGCAGTCCGTGAAAGAGCGTGACCGCGCCCCAGCGATGCAAATTGAGTGTAGCGTCATCGGTTTGCGGAATAGTGGAGGGGGTCAGGCCGGGTTCTTCTGAGGCAGTAGGTTTATCAGGCGTTTGTGCGGTTGCGGCGACCAGCAAAAACAACACAGCCAAATAAGTTTTAAGCAGGGATGAGCTAGGCACGGCACGATTAGGCAAGCGGCGTTATCCATTGTGCGAAACGTTGTTCAACTTCTTCGCGGATGATACGGCTGTCTGCGATGCCGAGAATCAATGCTTCCATCTCATCATCGGTGGCATTTAACATAGCTTGATTGATTTCTACGACGAGTTCCGCCACGACTGCCGCGACGCGTTTATTGCCGTCAATAAAGGCATGTGCTTTACACAAGTGAAAGGCGTAAGTAGCGGCGCAAGTCGCTAAATCAGCGCCTTCGTAATCGTAGCGATTCTGTGCAGCCATGAGTGCTGATTCGAGAGCGCCCTCGTCGCGCAGCCCGTGCGAGCCGCCAAATGCTTCAATTTGGAGCGCGTGATATTCGAGTACTTTGGCTTTGCCGGGGAAGATCATAAGCAGCCAATGACAGCTTTCATTTTGCGCCTTCGGCTAAACGTTCATACAAGCCACGCCGCCGCTCCATCAGGGACTCAACGATCTGATCCATTTTCTCTGCGATCTCGTGGCGCTCGAGGGAGCGAACCGTGAGAGAGCGTTCGTTCACGACAATCTCGATTTGGTCACCTGCTTTGACGCCGATTTGTTGCAACCATTCCGGCGTCAAGGTGAAGCCAGCGGTTTCGTTGACGGTGACAATCTGTGTTGCGGTCATAACTTCTCCAATCTGTTTATGTTTATGTTTAATGGATAACTTCCCCAAGCATTCTAACGCGACAAGGTTGATTGACAACCGAATTATGGATTTGCGCTTTGCTTTGTTGCGTACTGCTTCCGATCCTGCTCCTGCTCCTGTTCTTTCTCACCCTTCGGCCATTCGGCAAGGCGGCAAAACAGTTCACCGTTTTTCTCGAAGATGTGCTCGATGGCGCGATCCATCTCCTCTTTGTGAGTTATGTCTTGTGGCAGGCGAGTCACTTTCTCTTGCAAGGCTTGATGCAGAAAGTCATCTGCCGACAAACCAAAATCTGCGGCAGCGCGTTCAACTTGCCCCATCAATTCTTCTGACAGCATCGTGCGAACCGGCACGCCATCAGATGAGCTAAGGCGGCTTTCTTGACTGAGTTGATTATCAATCCATTGGCCTACCTTCTCATGCAAGGCCTGTTGCAGGTAGTCGTTGGTTGCGAGGGATAAACTTCTTGCTGCGCGCTCAGTCTGATTGAGCAACTCGGTTGGAAGTTTCGTTTCGATCACATATTTCATTGTCTCGTACTCCTTGTTACGGTTCGCGGGCTTCGTTTCCTTTGCAGTTCGGTTCCACGTCATAACCGAGGTAATAGTAATAGTGCCAACGACGTTTGCCTTGCAACGGTTTTCCTGTCCATACAGTGAAATGCACGCCTTCCTGGCTAGTACATTCTCGAAAAGATTCTACCTGACCGTCGCCATCAAGGTCTGCGTTCGTCAAGCCGGCTTTAGCCGCAAAAGCGGCGGTTGATTTAGCGACGGCAAATGCGACAGCAGGCGCGGCAAAGCTGCCTTGCGACAGCTTGATTTCGTAATGGCTTTCGTTCGGGTCAGCTTCATCTGCACGGCTGGGGCAGTTCTTACCGAGCTTTTTGACAATGCTGGCTTGTCCTGTGCGTTGCGGTTTGCCGGGCGCGATCAACGTGATTTTATCGCCCGCTTGCAACGATGTGTTGGCGATGTCCAAACAGGGTACTTGTTCAGCGGCAAAAGAGACGATGCCGATTTGTTTGGCATAATCGAACTTATCAGTCCGATGAGCAGGTGATTTCGTCTGGCTGTTGGTTGAGAAACACAACAAGCTGACAGCCGTCAGAGCTTTCATCGCTGGTTGAAAAATCGCAGTTTTATTTTTGTTCCATCGCATATTTCTTCCGATCCTTCTCTAACCATTTCTCCAACTCATCGCTCGCCTTAGCCAGTTCGTCCTGATTGATGAGTCCGCGCCGCAGTGCCTCGAAATAAGCCTTCGTGCGAATGTTGAACGCCAGCTTGTCGAAGCCTTCATCCGCCGTACCTTCCGCATTCGTCGGCAACAGTTTTTCATAGAGCGTCGTCAAGCGGCTTTCGACGCCGCGCAAACTCAGATGGCATTTGCGCGCGATGGCCCAGTTCGACAATCCCAAAGCCAAAAAATAAAGCGCCTCGGCTTCAAAGTCGGTCAGCAGTGGATGCGTGAAAGCGTCTTTGAAATTCGGATCAATCATATCCGCGCCGTCTTCGAGTACGGTGGCGACGAAGCGCAGGAAGCGGCCTTCGGGATTGTTCTTGTCAATGAATCCGTAAGCGGGTTGCGGTTGCACTTGCCTGACCAGCTTGCGGATTTCGTTGATGTAAATCTCGTGCGGAAACTGCGTCCAGAAAATGATGCGCGCGGCGGGAAAGCCTTTCCAGATGGCGCGCGCCGCTTTCACGCCCGACAGCCCCGGCATTTGAATGTCGAGTACGCACAGTTGCGGACGATGTTCGAGCGCGAGTTTGACGACGGTGTCGCCGTCGGGCGCTTCGAGAATGGGCCCGTAATCGCCGAACTTGCGTTCGAGCAATTCGCGTAAATAGGTGCGTTGGGCAACGTTGTCTTCGGCGATGAGTATTGACATATCGTGCATAGCTTATTGCGCTCCTTATCGGTCGGGCAATAGTGGCACGGCGGCGCAAGGCTCAACAGGCGGCGAGTACGAGCGTGGGACTGTGGGTTGCCACGCGGGGCAAAGGTGAATTGGACAGGATTCACAGGATTTTCAGGATTTACCGGATGACAAAAAAAAGTCGTGATGCGTCGCGTTAATATCATCCCGTAAATCCTGAAAATCCTGTGAATCCTGTCCAATTCCGTTTGAGGCAAGGTGCGCGAGGCTTCCCTTATGGCTGCGGCACTGGCTACAATCGCGGTCAAACGTAGTCAAATCTGAACGTTGCCCCAAATGACTTATGAAAAAAATTGTCGAATGCGTCCCCAATTTCAGCGAAGGACGCGATGCTGAAGTCGTAGACCAAATCGCCGATGCGATTGCCGCCGTGCGCGGCGTATTCGTGTTAGACCGTGAGATGGATAGCGATCATCACCGTTCGGTCATCACTTACGCAGGCGAACCCGATGCCTGTGTCGAAGCCGCCGTACGCGCGGCGGCGAAGGCTGCGCAGTTGATTGATCTCACGCAACACCACGGTGCGCATCCGCGCATGGGCGCGCTGGACGTGTTGCCTTTCGTGCCGATCAAAGGCGTGACGATGGATGATTGCATCGAACTGGCCCAGCGCGCGGGCGAACGCATTGCACGCGAGTTGAAAATTCCGGTCTATCTTTATGAAAAGGCCGCGACGAAACCTACTCGCGTGAATCTGGCCGACGTGCGCAAAGGTGAATTTGAAGGCTTGCGCCGCGAAGTCGAACTCAATCCGGCGCGACAGCCTGATTTTGGCGAACCGATGTTGCACCCCACTGCCGGAGCCGTAGCCGTGGGAGCGCGCGCGCCGTTGATTGCTTACAACATCAATCTTGGTACGGATGATTTGAACATCGCCAAGCAGATTGCGCGCGCCGTGCGCGGCAGCAGCGGCGGGTTGCATTACGTCAAGGCGCTGGGCGTAGAGCTTAAAAATCGCGGTCTCGTGCAAGTCACGATGAATCTGGTCAATCACGAAGCCTCGCCGATGTTCCGCGCCTTTGAGTTGGTCAAGCTCGAAGCCGACCGTTACGGCGTCGCGATTGTCGGCAGCGAAATCGTCGGCCTCGTGCCGCAAGCAGCGTTGGCGGCTTGCGCCGATTATTACCTGCGCTTTGAGGATTTCAGCGACGACCTGATTTTAGAAAATCGTTTGCAAGCCGCGTTGGAAGATTATGACGCGAACGTAGCGGCAATGATTGAAACCGAAACCGAACTGCCATGGCTCGGTTCTTTGCACGAGGCCGTAGCAGCAGGCGATTTGAGTCCGGGCGGCGGCAGCGTTGCGGCTTATGCGGGTTCGCTGGCGGCGGCGCTCGGCGTGATGACCGGCAATCTCACGCTCGGCAAGAAAAAGTATGAAAATGTAGAGGCTGAGATTCGTGAGTTGATCGCGCAACTCGATGATTTGTCTGACGATCTGCGCGCCGCGATTCCCGAAGATTCCGACAGTCAGGAACGCGCTTTGGACGCCATTCGCATGCCGCGCGCCAGTGAAGCAGAACGGCTGGCACGGGACGGCGCGATTGAAGAAGCCACGAAAGCACTGGTTACCTTGCGGCTGCGCGTAGCAGGCAATGCGTCAGAGATTCTTGATTTGCTCGACGAACTCAGCGAGATCGGCAATCCCATCGCCTTCGCCGATTTGGCCGTCGGCGCACAACTCGCGCTCACGGCTTTGCGCGGCGCGGCTTATCAAATTTTTACGTGTCTGGGTTCGATAGCCGATCCTGAATTCACAAATCGCCATCGTGCCGAACTCGACGAGATGCTGACGCGCGGACAGGACGCAGTCGTGGGCGTAGAAGAAAGATTTTTTAAGATGTATCCGCGATGACGGCGACTCACACACAGAAGTAGAGAGGCAGACTCTCAACCTGTCACACCAGTTAAACTGCCACTGATGGACTGGCCCTAGCATTAATTAGCTAAGGCGATGTAGGCGAAACATCCCATCTCATCAGCGTTTTCCCTGATTTATCGCGTAATATTAATTTCTTTATGGCACTCTAATGTAGCCGCATCCACCACCACTTACCTACGACCCACAATTCGTAATTAAGCCGCCGAGCGGAATTCCCGTTTCCCATCTACGGCGGTAACCAAAAAATCAGGCAATCAAGGAGCTTCCCAATGCGCCAGCAGTTTCGGGCCGGTGGTCGTCGTGTGGTTACTTACGTGCTTTGCTCGTTTCTCTTATCCCTTCAATTCATTCTCACGTCTTTCGCCCAAGGGAATCGCCCTGAGCAAGCGGCGTGGGGGACGCGCGGGCAAACCGCGCTCAATCGTTTAGGCAATCGGCTGCCGGAAGTGG
>JABFSD010000379.1 GCA_013140935.1 Acidobacteriota bacterium | reverse complement strand
TTGGACGTGATTCGTCCGCAAGCCGTGATTTTGATGGAATCGGAATTGTGGCCGAATTTTTTGCGCGAATGCAAAGCGCGCAACGTTCCCGTGATAGTGGCGAATGGACGAATTTCAGATCGTTCGTTTGAAAGGTCTGCGCGCGTGGCATTGTTACTGCGACCGATCTATCGTTTGGTGACGCGCTGGCTGATGCAAAGCGAGATGGATGCGCAACGTGCGACGAAACTCGGCGCGTTGAACGTAGCGGTCAGCGGCAATTTGAAATACGACATCGGCGATGGAGCGCAACCAGACAAACTGCAAGCAGCAACCGAACAACTCAATCAGCTCTTTGCGCTCGAACGCGCGCCGCTGATCGTCGCGGGCAGTACGACCGAAGGGGAAGACGAGATGGTGTTGGCAGCCTTTGCAGCATTGCTTGAGGGGAAGGCGAGGGGAGTGCGCGACCTGTTGGTTGCGCAGGAGTCGCAACCAACAAGCTCAGGCCCCGCATGCTCTCCGCATCGCCCCCGCTTGCTCATTGCGCCGCGCCACCCTGAACGTTTTGCCCAAGTCGCTGAACTTATTGCAGCAAGTGGATTCAATTGGACGCGCCGCTCGCAAGCTGATGCACAAAGCGCACAAGCCGAAGTGATACTGCTTGATTCCCTCGGCGAACTGGCGGCGCTCTATCAATTCGCCGCCATCGTATTTGTAGGCGGCAGCCTCGTCGCTAAAGGCGGGCACAACATTTTGGAACCTGCAATTTATGGCAAACCGATCATTGTCGGGCCGCACATGTTCAACTTCCGCGAAATCACCAGCGAGTTCCTGCGCCGCGAAGCCGTGTTGCAATTGCCCGCCAACGCAGCAAGCGCCGAACTGGCTCAGGCTTGGCAACGTGTTTTGACATACACCGCATTCGCCCAATGGCTCGGTGAAAACGCGCAACAGACTGTCGCCGCCAATCGCGGCGCTACGTTGCGCACAGTCGAAGCCGTTGCTCACTTGCTGAGATGAATTATGTTTTTGCCGCCTGTGTTACGTCCGGTCGCGTATGCGTTCGCTAAACTTTATGAGTTAGGTGTGCGCACACGTTTGCAGTGGTACGAGCGCGGCTGGTTGAAAACCCGCAAGCTGCCCGCGCCCGTCATCAGCGTAGGCAATCTGACCGTAGGCGGTACGGGCAAGACGCCTTGCACGGCGTATCTGGCGAACCTGCTTACCGCCGAAGGCTATCGCGTAGCCATTCTCAGTCGCGGCTATCAACGTACCAGCCAGGGCATCGTTGAGGTTTCAGATGGCGAACGCATTTTGTGTTCGCCGTGGGAAGCCGGAGACGAACCGTATTTGCTCGCGCAACAGTGTTCCGGCGTGCGCGTCGTCGTGAATGCCGATCGTTACGAAGCCGGAATGTGGCTGTGGCGACGTGCGAAAGTAGACGTGTTTTTGCTCGATGACGGCTATCAACATATCGGATTGCACCGCGACGTGAATCTGGCGCTGATAGATGCGCAGGAAGATTTGGCGCAGGCCCGATTATTGCCGCACGGACGTTGGCGTGAACCGGTCGAACAATTGCTCCGCGCGAGTGCCGTGATGATTACGCGCGTTGAATCACCGGCTGACGGTGAACGATTGACGGCGCAGCTCAGACGTTACACGACTGCGCCGATCTTTCACGCGCGCCACGCGCTGACGGGATTGCGACGCTTGCCGACCTATGAAACGCAAGACCTGACCGTTTATCGCAATCAACCGGTCGCCGCTTTCACCGGCATCGCGCAGCCCGACAAATTCTTTGCCGACTTGCAAAGCGTCGGTTTGTCCGTCGTATGGCGGCGTGCTTTCGCTGATCATCATCGTTACCAGTTAAATGAAGTGAACGACCTTTGCGTCGCCGCGCGGGCCGCCGGAGCACATGTCATTCTCACCACTGAAAAAGACGCCGCCAATTTGCCGCCGGATTTTTTCGGCGAAACGCCGCGCGTGCCGCTTTACGCCACGCAAATGCGTTTTGATTGCTATCAGGCCGAAGCCTTGCGCGAATTGATCTTCGCCGCCGTGCGTGGCAGCCGATAACGTCACGGAATGGAGTAGAAAGAATTTTTTTTCGGCGCGTGATAAGAATCGCCTCGTTTTTTCGCATTACCAGTTGACAGAAAGATGGCAGCGGAATCAGCAGGAGAACTTATGACGATCACCTTGAGCAACGAGCGGATAACGATGGCAGAAGCCAGGACGGCGAAGCTCGACGGAACGCCGATAGCGAAAAAAACTTTGGAAGTTGCGCGGCTGCATCACGCCGACTTGATCGTGATTGAGACCCACACGAGCCGCTATGAATTCACGCTACTCAATCCCGTGATGCGCGAAGGCGTGTTGAGCGGCGGCGTATTGGAAGCGCGCATCGTCAGCGTCAAGTGGTCAGGCACCGTCATCAGGAGTGCATTGAATGATTTCTTTGACCGCAAAATTCTGAGTTGTGGCGGCAGGGCGCTCTTTCACGTAGTCAATGGCCGCTATCCCAACAACTTTCTCGTGACGTCACCGATTGTCCGGCTCTTCGTGCAGTAGAGTTAGCACGGGAAAGGCTAACGTCATTGGTGCGGGTTTCAGTGTGTCAGGAAACCCAATAGAAACGCTACGCCCACAGCGGCATAAAGCCCCGCGACGATGTCGTCCATCATCACGCCTACGCCGCCCGTCAGCGATTGCAGTTGGT
>JABFSD010000351.1 GCA_013140935.1 Acidobacteriota bacterium | reverse complement strand
TTGTCGCAGCGCATAAACGCCGCTGAACGCGAGTTCCTTGCGCGGGTCATCACCAAACTTCGGCAAACCAAACGGCGGGTCAGTGAAATACAACGTACCGTCTGAGCGATAAACCAGATCGTTCGGACTGTTGAGCCGTTTGCCTTCGTACTTGTCAGCCAGCACGGTTTCGCTGCCGTCTTTTTCAAGGCGAACCACGCGGCGATTGCCGTGTTGATTGATCGTGAGGCGGCCTTGCGCGTCGAGCGTCAAGCCGTTCGAGCCGGGCTGTTTGTATTCCGCAATGTCAGCGCCCGCGTATCCGCTCGGCTGGCGAAACACTTCGAGCCGTGTGTTGCCGGGCGTGTATTTCCAAATCACGTTGCTGTTTGGATCGCTGAAAAGCAGATGCTTGCCGTCGCTGATCCAAACGGGGCCTTCGGTGAATTGAAAGCCTTCAGCCAGTTTGAAGATTTTCGGGTTTGGCCCAACGATGCTTTCCATCGCCGCGTCGCGCTGATCAATGCGCACGTTGACTTCGCTGGGCGTCACGGCGAACGGCGCGGGGTTTTCGGCCCCTGGTTTGTCATTTAGATGGAATTCCAGCTTCGCTTCGCGCACCCAGATAAAATTCGTAGGCGGATTCGACAGCGGCCCGTTGATGCCGAAGATCGCCAGTTGAATTTGCTGCCCCGGTTGCACGTTGCGCCCGATGACCAAACGGTTCGGCGCGTTCCAGCCGCTGATGACCGAACCGCCTTGCTGGCCCAGATAGCGCGACAACTCGCCGTCTACCCAAACCTCGGCGTAATCATCCAGCGCGGTTTGAAAGACAATGGTGGAGTCTTTGGTTGTATAAGCACCGATGCGTTCGGGGATGGTGAGCTTGATGCGGTACCAGTTGAAACAGAGCCGCCCAGTTGAACGGCGTTCGCTCAAACTGTCGGCGGCGATGGCTTCCCATTGCGAATCGTCGAAGTCGCTTACGCCCGCTTTGGGTTCATAGTCGTATGTTTTGATCGGCTTGCCCGTCGGTTGTTTGTCTGCGCCGGGTGCGCGGAAAGCGGCTTCGATAATGTGAGTGTCGCTGTAACGCCACTGGCCTTTGACGAGTTGGGTGTCGGCGACATTGGTTAAATCGAGAGCGGCCGATGGTGCGCCAGATGGGAGTGATGGGAGTGATGAGAGTGATGTGAGAAGCGGTGTGGATGAGCCTTGCGCAGCGATGTCTGCCCACCCGCTGTAAAGCGCTATCACTAACATCACAGTGAATAACGTTGCCAAAAGTCTGATGCAAAATCTCTCGTTCATAATTCCTCCAAAGCAGTTGCCGATAATCGGTTGTCGCTTGCAACAACCCATAACTCCCATCGCTCCCATAACTCCCATTCCCCATCACCGAGCTTTCACCACGTAATAATCGAGCGGCGCGGGAACTTCCTTGAACCAGTGCGGCGTACCGGCAGGCACAACGATCACGTCGCCAGGTTTGATCTTGCGCGTCTCGCCGCCTTTGACATCAGCGCCGCGAATCTCGCCGGGCGCGATGGGTTTGCCGTCCACGATTTCGCCGCCGGTGACCAACGTCGCCGTACCCGCCAACACGTAAATGATGTCGGCGTCTTGTTCGTGCAATTCGACTACACCGGCTTTGTCGCGGTGGCTGGCATGCACCATGTAGCGTTCGCCTTTATCGAACAGCACTGCGCCTTTGTTGAAAGCGGCGACGACTTGTTCTTTGTCGAAATAAGTCACGGCGGTTTTGCTCACGTGGGCGAGCGCGTTCGCTCCGGCGATAGCCAGGTCTTCATCCTGTTGCGCCGAAGCTGCGCCGCTGACGCCTACGCCGCCGACGATTTGTCCGGCAACGGTGATCGGGATGCCGCCTTGCAACGGAGTGAAGAACGAATCAGGCAAAGCCGTCATCGCCGTCCGTCCGTTCTTGATAATGTCTTCAAAGACTTTGGTGGGACGTTTGAAAAGCGTCGCGGTGCGCGCCTTGCCGATGGAAATTTGCGCTCCGGCGGCAAAGGTGTTGTCCAAACGTTCGAGCGCCATCAGGTTGCCGCCATCGTCTACGACGGCGATGACGCCGCCGGGCGCGTTGAGGCGGTGGGCTTCGGCTTTGGCGGCTTCGATGATGCGCCTGGCTCCGTCGAGCGTGAGCGTTTTCTTTTCGATAACTTGTGCGTTCGATGTGAGCGCCAGCAGGCACAACACGAACAGATTTTTCAAAAGCGTTTTCATTGGTTCTCTCCTTCTCTCCGCAAGGTGTAGCGCGGGTTACTAACCCGCGCCACCTCAATTGTTACATTTTCGCCATCGTGTCAGCGGTGATCGTGATCTTGAACAACTCGCCGTTGCGCGTGAAGAAAGTTGATTTCTTCGCGGCGTGAACCTTGCCATTTTCGGCCACGCCCGCGTCGGGGCTGGCTTGGCGCGGGCCTTGATTGGAGCCTACGCCGGGTTCTTCATCCACTTCAGTACCCGCGTCAAACAACATGAATTCGCTGGTGATGTCGCCGCTCAACGCTTTACCGTTGACGAACAAATCAATGCCCTGTCGTTTCGGCGCGTAAAACCAATCGTTCGATTGTCCGAACATCATCGCCAGCGACAGGCGCATACCCGGCTTGGCGTTGAAGCTGAATTCATAAGCGCCGCCCGGCCCAATCGGTGCGGGCTTGTCAGCGCCGACGGGCGTGCTGAATACGCCGTGCCCCATGTG
>JABFSD010000188.1 GCA_013140935.1 Acidobacteriota bacterium | reverse complement strand
TTACAACTCTGCCGCATTAGGCGGCTTTGCGTTCGAGCAATTCAACGCGTTCGTCCAGTTCAACACGTTCGATCCGTTCATTCATAATGTCGTCGTGCAACGCCTTTAGCAGACGACCGTGGCGACGCCCTTCAACGCTGATTTCATCTACGCGCTGCTGCAAGACAGCCAACTCGTTTTGTTTGAGGTCGGCAATCTCTTGACGAATCGCTGGCAAATCATTCGTTCTTACGTCGGCAATCTCTTTATAAATCAAATCCAACTTCGGTCTCGTATCGTAGACACGCTCATCCACAAAGGCTTCGACTTTGATAAGCCGCGCATTCATTTCCTGTTGTTGCGCGAATAGCTGCTGTTGCTGATCGTAAAGCCGCTGTTGCTGAACGAACATTTGATCAACGCGCTGCAACAAAACCCGTAACAAATCATCGCCTGATAATTCTTTCGTCGTTTCATCTGCCATAACTAAACTCCTTCTGGTGAAAGCAGAGTTGCTGCTGAAGTATTTTCAAACGCATGCCAACGCTAACGAACCGGCACGCTACAGAAGCGAAAAATCAGTGTCAAGCAACGGAAAGCCAAGGCGCATCGGCTCGCAAAATATCATCATAAACGAACCGATGCGCCTTGAGTTTTTAGTGGTGGTCTTCGCCGCCCGGCATCGCTGCCGCCGGTTCGGGCGCATCCGTAATCGAAGCCTCGGTCGTGAGCATCAAGCCCGCAATCGAAGCGGCGTTTTGCAACGCAGTGCGTACGACTTTGGTCGGGTCAATGATGCCTGCTTCGAGCAGGTCTTCGATCACGCGCGTAGCCGCGTTGAAACCCATCGTTTTCTTTTCAGTCCGCAGCTTGCCGACAATCAATGAACCGTCTTGTCCGGCGTTTTCGGCAATGCGGCGCGCGGGTTCTTCGAGAGCGCGTTTGAGAATCAACAAGCCCGTGCGTTGATCGCCCGTCAATTCACTTTCCAGCGAGCCAGCGGCTTTGGCTGCGCGCAACAACGCTACGCCGCCGCCGGGCACGATGCCTTCTTGCGCGGCGGCTTTGGTCGCGTGCAAGGCGTCTTCGACGCGCATCTTCTTTTCTTTCATTTCCATCTCGGTCGCCGCGCCGATCTTGATGACGGCGACGCCGCCCGCGAGTTTCGCCAAACGTTCTTGCAGCTTCTCACGATCATAATCGCTGGTCGTTTCTTCGACCTGACGGCGAATCGTAGCTACACGACCCGCAAGGTCGGCTTTCTTGCCTGCGCCTTCGACAATGGTCGTATTGTCTTTATCAATCAAAACTTTTTTGGCTTGTCCGAGGTCTTCGAGCGTAAGGCTTTCGAGCTTGATGCCGAGGTCTTCAGAAATCACACGCCCGCCGGTCAGAATCGCCAGGTCTTCGAGCATCGCCTTGCGACGATCACCAAAGGCCGGAGCTTTCACCGCCGCAACTTTCAGAATGCCGCGCATCTTGTTGACGACGAGCGTTGACAGGGCTTCGGCTTCTACGTCTTCGGCAATGATGAGGAACGGGCGACCGCTTTCAGCGACCTGTTGCAAGATCGGGAAGATTTCGTGCATCGAAGAAATCTTCTTTTCATTGAGCAAAATATACGGGTCTTCCAGCGTAGCCGTCAGGCTTTCATCCGTAGCGAAATAAGGCGAAATATAGCCGCGATCAAATTGCATGCCTTCGACAATCTCAAGCGTAGTCTCAATCGTCTTGGCTTCTTCGACCGTCACGACGCCGTCTTTGCCGACGGCTTCCATCGCTTCAGAAAGCAATTCGCCGATGAGCTTGTCGCCGTTGGCCGCGACCGTACCGACGTTGGCGAGTTCGGCTTTGCTTTTGACCTTTTTCGACATGCTTTGCAGTTCTTCAACCGCGCGCAGCACGCCGAGTTCAATGCCGCGTTTCAAATCCATCGGATTCGCGCCCGCCACGACGTTTTTCAAACCTTCGCGGTAAATGGCCTGCGCCAACACGGTCGCCGTCGTCGTACCGTCACCGGCCAAGTCGTTCGTCTTGCTGGCGACTTCGCGCACCATCTGCGCGCCCAAATTCGCGTATTTATTTTTGAGTTCGATTTCTTTCGCCACCGTCACGCCGTCTTTGGTGATGAGTGGCGAACCGAATTTTTTATCAATGACTACGTTGCGGCCACGCGGGCCGAGGGTGACGCGCACGGCGTCGGCTAACACGTTAACGCCTTCGAGCATTGCGCGTCGGGCTTCTTCTTTGAACTTGATCTCTTTTGCCACGGGGTTCTTTTCCTTTTAAATGATGATTCTGATCCAAAGAAATTAGACAGGATTGACAGGATTTTCAGGATTCACTGGATTGATCCATCGGCAGAGCCATTCCAAACCTTGCTGCCATCCTGTGAATCCTGAAAATCCTGTCAATCCTGTCTAATTCTCCGGTACTTAAAATTAACTGCTGGCACGGCCTACGCGCACGCGCGCGGGACGCAATAACTTTTCGCCGTATTTGTAACCGGGTTGAAACTCGGCTACGACTTTGTTGTCTTGTTCAGCGGGTACGGCGACGATCTCGACCGCTTCATGAAATTCGGGATTGAACTCTTCGCCTTCCGCCGGCATCGGCACCAAGCCGTGTTCGCGCATCCGCGACTCGAACAACCCCATCGTAGCCTTTACGCCTTCCAACAATCCTTTCACCGCCGTTTCAGGGTTATCGGTTTTATCAGCCGCCCACAC
>JABFSD010000082.1 GCA_013140935.1 Acidobacteriota bacterium | reverse complement strand
GCGGTACGGCCTATACCGGCGCGATCAATATCGTTTCGACTTATCCGAATCTGTTTTCGTTCAATAGCGACGGCCTCGCGGTGGCAGTGTTGTTGCGCGTGCGCGATGGACGGCAAACTTACGAAAACATTTTTCAGTTCGAGAACAACGCGCTCGTCGCTGCGCCGATTGATTTCGGCCCACCGAACGATCTGCTGTTTCTGGTGTTGTTCGGCACGGGGCTAGGCAAGAACAGCGTAACGGCAACCGCTAAAATCGGCGGCCTTGATTTGCCGGTCGCTTACGCAGGCGCGCAGGGTTCGTTTCCCGGACTCGATCAATTCAACATCGCCTTGCCGCGTACGCTGGCGGGCAAAGGCAAAGTCGAACTAACCGTCACCGCGAACGGCAAGGTTTCTAACGCCGCGAGTTTGACGTTTAAGTGAGTGGCGATGCGATGGGAGTTATAGGAGCAATGGGAGTTAAGAGACCTATCGTTCCTATAGCTCTCATAACTCCCGTGGCGATGATAAAGAAAACTCCTCAAATCAAAATCGGCACATTCTTGTGGCTGTGCTTGCTGGTTCCGCTGACTCGTGCGGCAGAACCCATCACTAGCGCCTGGATCATCAATCCCGCAACTAACCAACCCGCGAGCCTCGCGCGCATTCGCCCCGAAGTGCATTCCGTCAACCCGACGGAAAAGCATATCGAGATTCGTTCTGCCGGACTTTCGCTTTACGACCTGGGCGCATTGCAAGCGCCCAACGATCATCTCGAACGCATTCGCCAATTGCGCTTTCGCATTCCCCGCTGCCCCATTCCCGCGAAACAATCCATCGGCGCACGTCCCGACGTGTGGGGTGTATTCGTCAACGGCGTACCGATTTACAACTTGTTTGAGGCCACGTCGTATCAAGAGCAAAACCTCTGGCACTTCGATCCACTGGCGCAACGCGACAACTCGCACCCTATCAATTTGGGTATGCTGCCGAACCTCATCGCCGATGGCACACGGCATTCGCCGTTGTTGGGTTATGCGTTTGACGGCTATCCGATTTATGGGCCGTGGGGTTTCGGCGCAGCAGGTGAATTGCGACGGATGCATTCGGGCTATCGTTTGCGTCACATCACACGCCGTACCGCCTTGGCGAATGGCATCGTGCTAACACCTGCGCAATACGGCCCGCCGGTGAATGACGAATACCCACTCGGCACGTTTGTCGAAGATTACGAATTTGATTCGTGCCTCGGCGACCTCGACGAATTCAACGGGCGCTTCGCCGTCACGCCTGAATATCCGCAAGGCACTTATGCCTATGTTCTTTCGACTGATGCGCAAGGGCGTTTGGCGTTTCCTTACTTGCTGACAGGACAATACGCAGGCCGCGTAACAACCGACGAGTTACGCGCGGCTTTTCGTGATGAAGCCGCGCCGCCTTCCGACGTAGAACAAGCTGGCATCTTGTTCTACCAAGACAAAGACGCCGCCCTGACGATTCACGGCAAGCAGCTCGCTGCCCATCAGCCATTACGTTTGAGCTTCGCCATCACGAATAACGGCAAATCCGTGCGGCATCTGGAATACGTTCACGAACGTCCACTGCACTTGCTGGTCGTGTCAGAAGACCTCGAAGACTTCGCCCACATTCATCCCACGCTCACCGCCGGTGATCGTTATGAAGTGACGCATACGTTCCCGCGCGGCGGACGTTATCGTTTGTATGCCGATTACACGCCGCCCGGCAGCGCGCAACGCATCACGAGTTTCGTTTTGGATCTGCCTGACAGGCGACCAGCCAGCGTGGTACGGGCTGCCAGCCCGTACCACGTTCAACTAGCCGCTTCATCACCGCTGCGGGCCAATACTGAAATTGAATTCGCGCTGACCATCCGCGACGCACAAACCAATCAGGCTGTCACCGATCTCGAACCCTTTCTCGGCGCGTGGGCGCATTTCGTCATCATTGATGAACGGCACGAAAGCTTCATTCACGCGCACCCTATCGAATCAACGCCGCGCGCAGCGTCGCATACGCATGATGTCGCTTCACTCGGGCCGCCGCCTGAAACCATTCGCACGCTGACGAGTTTTCCGCGCGCAGGCAAATACAAACTCTGGGCGCAGTTTCAACGCAACGGCACAGTCATCACACAACCGTTCGTCTTGCGCGTTGCCGCCGCACCAACCAACACAAAGCCAGCGACAGTCATTCCGCCTGACGCCTTCAAGCTCAACGTCAGCGCCCACGGATTCGCGCCCGCGCAACTGACCGTCACGCCAGGCAAGCCGTTCAAGCTCGCCGTCACGCGCGATCAATTGCCGAATTGTGCGAATAAGATTGTCTTCCCTGCGTTGGGGCTGAGTTTCAATTTACCGCTCGGACAAACGACGGTGATCGAGTTACCTGCGCTGCCCGCTGGTGAACTGAGCTTCGCGTGCGGGATGGGAATGTATAAAGGTGTGCTAATCGCGCAATAACTTCAGACACGCGCTGCCAATGATTCGGCTGGCCTTACGATTCGCCGCTGGCGCGCCGCCTCAAACTCCAGCCGGGCAGCAACAAGTACCGGGTTGTTGGCCAGCGCCTCGTTCAGGGCGGCTTGCAGCGCCAGCGGCATGTCGGCCGAGCGCACCCGCGTCACGGTCGCGACGTCGAACCTGGCGAACGCCGAGTCGACGCGCGGGCCGGACGGCAAGCCGTATCAGCGGCTCGACCCGGTGCTCGAGAC
>JABFSD010000679.1 GCA_013140935.1 Acidobacteriota bacterium | reverse complement strand
GGGCAAGGGAGCCGCTTAAAATCAGCCATTCTCAATTCACCATTCTCAATTCTCAGACAGAGGCAATGTTGGCAAGGGTTTCACTCTGTCAAAGAATTGAGAATGGTGAATTGAGAATGACGAAGACCGTGAACACGCCCTAACGGAAGCTGCCTCGCACAGCCAGAAACTCACGATTTGCGAATCTTTTCCACCGCAACAAGCCTATTTATGAATCAGTGCTCTCGTCATTGGCATCGTCGTCATCATCATCTGGCCCGGCGACGCCATCGTTGATGAGTTCTTTGAGTTCTTTGCCCGGTTTGAAATAGGGCACGCGCTTGGCGGGGATGTCTACGGGCGCGCCGGTTTTGGGATTGCGCCCGCGCCGGGCATCGCGGCTGCGCACGCGGAACGAACCGAAGCCGCGCAACTCGATCTTTTCACCGCGATTCAACGCTTGAATGATGTTTTTGAAAACCTCTTCGACCACGACTTCGGCATCTTTCTTGGTCAATTCAGCGGCGCGTGCGACTTCTTCTACTAATTCTGCTTTGGTCATCTCTCCTCCTTACGTCTTGTTTATTTCCTGTTTACTTCCATTGATATTTGAACTTCACCTGTCCACCCAATTCATCTACGGCTTGCGGCAAGCTACCCGAAAGCAGCCCATTGATTTTCGAACGTCCCAACAACAGGTCGAGCAAGGTGACGCCTTCGCGTTCTTTGGGCGGTTGAATCAGTTGCGGTTCGCCCTTGATGCCGAGCAACTTGGCCGTGTAGCGAATGGTGTCTTCCAGATTGCCGAGTTCATCCACGAGGCCGTTGAGCTTGCCCGTCGCGCCCGTGAATACGCGGCCATCAGCGAGCAATTTCACTTTAGCTTCGTCTTTCAGTTCATAGCCCGGCGTACCTTTGCCTTTGCGTCCCTCGAAAACTGCATTGACGAATTGGCCGTACATTTCTTCGATCAGTGCCTGAAAATACTTGCGGTCGTTTTCAGTGAGTTCGCGCGTCGGCGACCCGGTGTCTTTGAATTCACCAGTCTTGAACGTCACTGATTTGAGCTTCGCCCATTCGAGCAACTCCTTGAAATTCGTCCACTCTGAAATCACACCGATGCTGCCCGTGATCGAAGAGGGATTGGCAAAAATCACGTCCGCCGGGCAAGCAATGTAATAGCCGCCCGAAGCCGCGACTGACCCCATCGAGACAATGATCTTTTTCTTGTGTTCGTCTTTGAGGCGCTTTACTTCGCGGTAAATTTCCTGTGAAGGCGCAACCGCTCCGCCGGGGCTGTCAATGCGCAGAATGACGGCTTTGATGCGTTCGTCTTCGCCGTATTGCTTGAGATAGCGATTGACCTGTTGGGCCATCTCGGCATTGATGACGCCTTCGACCGGCAAAAGCGCGATGCGATCACCGAAGCCGAAGCCACCTGAGCCGGAGCGATTGTTGAGTACGGCAAAAATGCTGATGGCAAATAAGCCCAGTACGACAACGCCCAGCAAGGTGATGACGAATAGACTGCTTTTCTTCATCTTGATTCCAGTTAAAGTCAGGAGTGGCGGCTAGGGACTGTGGCGGCGTATTGCAAGGTGTCGCCGAGTAGGGGAACCTAACACAAAAGCAAAAATGCGAACGGGCTGTCGCTCAATATATAAACACAGCCCGTTCGCACTTTCAGTTATTCGTCCTCTTTCGCACGATTCATACCGGCGATCTCACCGAGGCTCGCCATGCCTGAATCGGACGAGTAATTACGCGAATCGTAAATCGGTTCGTCCTTGCCGACCGCGCGTGACGACAGGCCGATCTTCTTGCCTTCGCGATCCATTTTCAGAATCTTGAAGGTGAGTTTCGTACCGACCTTGACCGCGTCTTCCGGCTTCTCTACGTGTTGATCAGCCAGTTTCGAAACGTGGCACAAGCCCTCGATGCCGTCTTCGAGTTCAATGAATGCGCCGAAGTTGGCAAAGCGCGTCACCTTGCCCGGCACAACGTCGCCGATCTTGTGCGTATCGAAGAAGCGATCCCAGGCATTGGGTTCGAGGTCTTTGATCGAGAGCGACAAGCGACGACCATCAATGTCAATTGCGGTGATGACGGCGTCCACTTCCTGATTTTTCTTGAGCGCTTCGTTGGGATGCTTGATGCGCTTCGTCCACGAAATGTCGCTGACGTGTACGAGGCCGTCAATGCCCTCTTCGACTTCGACGAAGGCGCCGAAATCCGTCAGGTTGCGCACCTTGCCTTTGACGCGTGTGCCCACCGTATAACGATCCCGGATCGTTTCCCACGGATTGCTTTCGATTTGTTTCAGACCCCGACTGATGCGGCGATTGTTTTGATCTACCGCCAACACTTTCGCTTCGATTTCCTGCCCGCTCGTAACCAGCTTGGACGGATGTTTGGTGCGTTTCGACCAACTCATTTCGCTGACGTGAATCAAGCCTTCGATGCCGTCTTCGAGTTCAACGAACGCGCCGTAATCGGTCAGCGAAACGACCTTGCCCTTGACGCGACCGCCCACCGGAAAGCGTTCGGTCGTCGTGGCCCACGGGTCGGGAATCAATTGTTTATAACCGAGACTGACGCGTTCTTTGTCACGGTCGAATTTCAGCACTTTGACTTGCAACGAATCGCCGACCTTGAAAATTTCGTGCGGGTTTTGAATGCGTCCCCACGACATGTCGGTGATGTGCAACAGGCCATCAATGCCGCCCAGATCAACGA
>JABFSD010000818.1 GCA_013140935.1 Acidobacteriota bacterium | reverse complement strand
CTGGCCGACATAAGACGAGGGTTCATCGAACTGATTGATCAAAATAAACGTCGGCGCACCGGTGCGCGCAAACGGTTGTTCAAAGCTCAGGTTCGGGCGGAACGATTCCGCCGGTTCGCTGCGGCGCACCGTGAAAGGCGCGTTGCGCACGATGTCGAACACCGCGTTGCCGATGTCGCGCACGTAATAGATGCCCGCGCCCGTGCGCAACACGGTTTTTGAATTGATTTGATAAGCGATGCCCAGTCGCGGTGCGATGTCGTTCAGGTCGTTGCGATAAGCGCGCGAACCGAAACGTCCGTCACGAACGTACTTGATGTCACTCGCCAGACGGAAAGGAACGCTGCCCGCATAAGGATCGCCCGAACCTGCGCGCACATAAATCGGCTCGAACGAATTGTCCCAACGAAAATCAATGTTGACGATGGCGTCGTGTTTGTCGCGGAAGGGTTGGTCGTTTTCCCAGCGCAAGCCGTAATTCAAGGTCAGCTTGGGGGTAATCTTCCAGTTGTCTTGCGCATACAACGCGAAATAGTTCGAACGGAAGTTGGCGACCGGTGCGCCGATCTGACCTTCTGAATTGTTGAAATGTCCGAGCAGAAAATCAGCCACGGCTGAACCGCCGCGTTGCGCTGCGGCCAGCAAGGGCTGTTGCGTGAAGCGTCCGTCAAAATTGAATCGTCCGCGCGTGACCACGCCGCCGATCTGGTTATAACGCACGCGCCGCCATTCGCCGCCGAACTTGGCCGAATGCTTGCCGAACGTCCACGAGAAATTGTCTATCAACTGAAAAGTCGTGTCGTAATTGATGAACGGCGCGTCGCTCTCTTCGCCCAAATTTGAAATGCCGGTCGTGATGATATTCGGCACGCCCCAATACAACGGGTTATCGCTGGGGATGTTGATGCCGAGTTCTTTGACTACGTTTTGCACGTTCGCGCGCGGCGAGATGTGTCCGTTCACCAAGCGGCTCAGGCCGATGCGCATATCGTTCACTTTGCTTGAACCAATCGTCCGCGTATTGGCGATGACGCCTTGTTGCACATCGGTGTCGGTGTTGATGCCCATGTTCGGAATCGGATAAGGATCAAGGCCGAGTTCGTGCGAAATGCTATGGCGAAAGAACCACGACGAGTTCGAGCTTTCAGTGAAATCTACGCGATAGGTGTATTGGTCTGCGTCAATGCGTTTGCTTTCGTCGTTGAGAAAATTGCCTACGCGATTGCCGTTTTGCGGCAGCGGATAAAACGCCAGCAACTTGCGGCTCACCGGATGAATGCGATTGTCGGGAATCTTGTTGCCCGCAAACGCCGTCGGCGCAGCAGTCACGTTGCCCGCCGCATCAAAGACGCGCGTACGCGGGTCATAAATGATGCTGGGGTTCGCCGAAAAATCGCCGAGGCGTTCGGCGGCGAGCGGTACGTTGATCGTTTGCGTCAGGGCTTTGCGTTCGCGCAAGCCTTCCCAATTGAACATAAAAAACAACCGGTCTTTGCCGTTATAAAGTTTAGGAATTTGTACGGGGCCGCCGACCGTCGCGCCATATTGGTTGCGCTTAAACGGCGGAATCGGGCGATCAGCGCGGTCAAAATAGTTTTTGGCATCGAGCGCCGAGTTACGCAAAAATTCAAACAACGTGCCGTGAAATTGATTGCCGCCCGATTTGGTCGAGACGTTCACTTGCGCAATGGCGCGTCCATATTCGGCGTCGAACAAACCCGACTCGACTTTGAATTCACGAATCGCATCGAGCGAAGGCAACAACATATAGCTGTTGAAATTCAGGTCGGTGTTCTCGATGCCGTCGAGCGAGTAATGGTTGAAATGGATGCGCTGTCCGCTGACGTTCAACGCGAAGCTGTTGCGCTGTCCGCCCATACGTTGCACGCCCTGCGCCGAAGCCGGCCCGTTCGTCGTCGCGCCCGGAATCAGCGAAGTCAGTTGCAAATAGTTGCGGCCATTCAACGGCAACTCGACGATGGAGCGATTCTCGATAACCGTGCCGATGCTCGCGTTTTCGCTTTGCAAAATCGGAGCGCCGCCTGCGACTTCGACTACGTTGGTGATCTCTCCGACTTCGAGGGCGAGGTCAATGCGATTGGCGCTGCCGACCAGCACCTCGATGTTCTTGCGTTCGACGGCGCGAAAGCCCTGCTTCTCGGCCTTCAACGTATAGATGCCCGGCGCCAAGGCGGGAAAGGCATACAAGCCCGAATCATTGGTTTGCACTTCGCGCGTAGCGTTGGTGGCGAGATTGACGAGCGCGACTTTGACGCCCGCGACGGCAGCGGCGGTTTGATCGTTGACGACGCCGCTGATTTCGCCCGAAGGCGTTTGTGCACTCAGCGGCGCGATGAGCAAGATAGCAAGTAATAGCGTGACGACGGTACTACGTTTAAGCATTGGCACACCTCCTGTAATGATGCGTTGACGGTTGTGATACTGACTTTGGAAACGGTTTACGCTGAGGAAGAAACCTCAGCGGCTATTCAGAAAATCAACTGATGCAGGCAAAGCTGGGAAGCCATTTCTGCTATTTCAGTCACTGTCTCAGGCGACCCGCGCGGATTATTGAGCAGACCGACGCATTTAGGCAATGACAGATGAGCAAGGAGCCTAACAGGAGATTTAGTTCCCGACGAATCCCACCGACGACAGCCTGCCGGGATCTTCTCGCCGAGCTTTACCCGCGTGCGACATCTTCCGCGAATTGCTTGAGGTAGATTTTTTGTCGGCCCCATGCTTTCTGTGATGCGGGTGGACGATTTGCCCGCCGCAATTGCGCACGCCAATCAATCGCAATACGGCAACGGCGCGGTGATCTTCAGGAGCGATGGCGGCGCGGCGCGCACCTTTGCGCGTTATGCGCCTTGCGGGATGATCGGCGTCAACGTAGGCGTCTCCGGCCCCGATAGCGCTCTTTGACGGCTTTTTAGGGCAAGCAAGTGCATCGTCCCGACGATCTGTGCGGGCCATTACGTCGCAGCAGCTTCCAGGCAGGCACGTAATCAACGACAACTCGCGATAAGAAAGATTCTCTCGCTTGCCAAAACTGCTATATCAGTAGTATCAGCTAACCTTCGTTCAATTCACCGAAGGAGCCAAAATGAAACAATCTATTTACTTTGTCGTCGCCGTCTGGCTGTGCTTGAGCGCCGTTGGTTACGCACAACAACCCATCATTTCACTTTACCCCGGCGTAGCGCCCGGTTCGGAAAATGCGAAACAGAAAGAAGTCACCTTTGTGAATCCCGATCAACAATCGCGCATTCGCAACGTCACGCAACCTGCGCTGACGGCTTTTTTGCCCGAAAAAAGTAAAGCCAATGGCACGGCGATCATCATCGCGCCGGGCGGAGGTTTCATGCATCTGGCGATGCAAAAAGAAGGCACCGATTTAGCCCGCTGGTTGCAAGCACGCGGCGTCGCGGCCTTCGTCTTGAAATATCGCCTCATAGATTCGGGCACAGAAGAAGAATATCGCGAACGCGCCGCCGCGATGAATCGCGCGACAGCGGCGTCATCCGCCCCCGCTGCTGCACCAGCGACTCCGCCGGCGCCCAATCCTGCCCGCCAACAGGCGGTCGAATTCGCCATCGCTGACGGACAGCAAGCCGTCAAACTCGTACGCCAACGCGCCGCTGAATGGAACCTCAATCCTGAACGCATCGGCCTCGCGGGTTTCTCCGCCGGAGGCATGCTCACGATGGGCGTAGTAATGAAAAACGACGCAGCAAGTCGTCCGAACTTTGCCGCGCCGATTTACGGCGGGAATACGAATAACATTGCCGTAGCGAAGGATGCGCCGCCGCTTTTTATCACCGTCGCCAGCGATGACCCCGTAGCCTCGGTTAGCAGCGCCCAACTTTATCTCGCGTGGAAAGCCGCCGGACGCAGCGCCGAGTTGCATATCTATGCGCAAGGCGGACACGGTTTCGGCATGACGAAACGCGGCCTGCCCGTAGATGGTTGGGTCGAACGCTTCGGTGAATGGTTGCAACAGCAAGGCTTGCTCAAATGACAGGGTCGGCCAATCGCTCACAACGATATAACGCCAGCACGCTGCTGGATGCCAATCTTGAAGCGGGACGCGGCGCGCGTACTGCCGTTTATTTTGACGAGGAACGCATCAGCTATGACGAGTTGTACGCGCGCGTCTGTGCGATGGGATGGCTGTTGCATGAGTTCGGCATCGAACGTGAACACCGCGTACTGCTGATTCTCGGCGATACCCCGGCGTTCCCGGTGGCCTTCTTCGGCGCAATGCGTATCGGTGCGGTTCCCGTGCCGGTGAATCCGCTCTACAAGTCGGCTGACTATCGCTTCTTTCTCGAAGACAGCGGCGCGCGTTGCGTCATCGTTGACGAAGCGCATCTGGAAAAGCTGGAAGAAGCCCTCGCCGATTATGATGAATCGGTCCAAATCATCAGTTCCGATGAATTGGGTGAGCTACTGGCCGATCAAGAGCGCGCACTTGTTCCTGCCGATACGCACCGCGATGACATGGCGTTTTGGCTTTACAGCTCCGGCTCGACCGGCAAGCCCAAGGGCGTAGTTCATTTGCACGGCGCGATTGCGGCGACGTGTGAGACTTACGGCAAGCACGTTCTTGAATTGACCGAAAACGACATCGTCTTTGGTCGCGTGTTGTTTCACGCTTACGGCCTGGGCAATGCGCTGAGCTTCCCGTTGGCGGCGGGTGCAGCAACGATTTTGTCACCTGAGCGCCCAACGCCGAGCGGCATTTTCGCAGCGATTAAACGCTATCGTCCGACGGTGTTGTGTTTAGTTCCGACGCTTTACCACGCGCTGTTGAACGATGCGGCTTGCCCGACGGCTGATTTGAGTTCGCTGCGGCGCTGCATTTCGGCTGCCGAACCGCTCGCGCCTGAAACGTGGCGGCGCTGGAAGGATGCTTACGGGTTGGAAATTCTCGACGGCATCGGTTCGACCGAGATGCTGCATATTTTCTGCTCGAATGCGGCAAGTGAATGTCAGCCCGGTTCGAGCGGCAAGCCGGTTCCGGGCTATGAACTGAAATTATTAGACGACGACGGCAAGCCTGTGTCTCTTGGCGATACGGGACATCTGCTGGTGAAAGGGGAAAGCGCCGCCGCGTTTTATTGGCGCAATCGCGACAAGACGCGCCGCACCATGCAAGGCGAATGGATGGTGACGGGCGACCATTATCGCGCCGACGCCGACGGCTTTTATTGGTACGAAGGCCGCGCCGACGACATGCTCAAAGTCGGCGGCGAATGGGTCTCGCCGATTGAAATGGAAAACGTTTTGCTCGAACACGCCGCCGTCAACGAAGCCGCCGTTGTCGGTGTCACGGTTGACGGCGTGATGCGCATTCGTGCCGTGATTATTCTGAACGGCCCGGAAACGCCCGAACTCAAAACCGAATTGCAGCAATGGTGCAAAGATCGCTTGCAACGCTTTCAATATCCGCACCTGATTGATTTTGTGAACGAGTTGCCGAAAACCGCGAGCGGCAAAATTCAGCGGTTCAAGTTACGGCAGGAAGAAACGCAATGATTGACTTTGAAACTTCGCCTGACCGCTATCGGCATTGGAAGCTAAGCATTGACGGGGCAATCGCTACGTTGACGATGGATGTCAACGAAGACGCGACGTTGTTTGAGGGTTACAAACTCAAGCTCAATTCCTACGACCTCGGCGTAGACATCGAACTCGCCGACGCAGTCGAGCGGCTGCGCTTTGAATACCCGCAAGTTCGCGTTGTTATCATCACGAGCCTCAAGCCGCGCATCTTTTGCGCTGGCGCGAACATTTACATGCTCGGCACCTCGTCGCACGCGCACAAAGTCAATTTCTGTAAGTTCACCAACGAGACGCGCTGCGGTATTGAAGACGCTTCGCGCAATTCAGGACAGCGTTATATCGCGGCATTGAACGGTACGGCTTCAGGTGGCGGTTATGAATTGGCGCTGGCTTGCGAAGAAATCTATCTGGTGGACGACGGCAACGCCGCCGTGTCATTGCCCGAAGTGCCGTTGCTTGGCGTGCTGCCGGGCACAGGCGGACTAACGCGACTGGTAGACAAGCGGAAGATTCGCCGTGACCGCGCAGATGTTTTCTCGACGTTGGCGGAAGGACTGAAAGCGAAGCGCGCGAAAGAGTGGGGCTTGATTGACGGCTTTTTTCCAACCAGCAAGTTTGACGAAGCCATTGCAGCGCGGGCGCGTGAAATCGTAGCGGCTAATCACTCAATTGAGCCGCGTCAGGGGATTAAGCTAAACCCGTTGCAAATTGAGACAACTGCTGATTCCCGCCAGTATCGCTATGTCAGCCTGCGCTTACATCGTGACCAACGTTATGCCGACCTGACCGTAAGCGCACCCGAGACGAAACTCTCTGGCTACCCACCCACGGTACAAGAGATGGGTGATACCTATTGGCCTTTGCGTGCTTACCGCGAATTGGATAATGCTCTCCTACACCTGAGAGCCAACGAGCCAGAAATCGGGTTGGTTTGCCTTCGAACGAAAGGCGATCTCAACAACGTTCTGGCTGTGGATGAGATGTTAGAGGAGCATGACGATCACTGGCTAATGCGTGAGATTACTTTGTATATGGCTCGCGTACTGCGTCGGCTTGATCTCACCGCAAAAAGTTTTTTTGCCATCATCGAACCCGACAGTTGTTTTGCGGGGAATCTATTGGAACTCGCGCTTGCCGCAGATCGAAGCTACATGCTCAATGACCCGACTAACCCAGTCGAAATCGCAACCAGTGTTTTGAATGCTTGCGCGTTTCCTATGAGTAACGGTCTGGCGCGGCTCGAAGCACGCTTCCTGGCTGAACCCGAAAAATTCGATGCTGTGCTGGAGCAAGAGCGATTTGACACAACAACCGCCGATGCAATCGGCCTGATCACAGTCGCGCCCGATGATTTGGATTGGGATGATGAAATCCGGCTGGCGATTGAGGAACGCACCGCGCTTTCGCCGGACGCGCTCACGGGCATGGAAGCGAACCTGCGTTTCGCGGGCGCAGAAACCCACGACACCAAAATTTTCGGACGCCTCACTGCGTGGCAAAACTGGATTTTCCAGCGCCCCAACGCCGTCGGCGAAAACGGCGCGCTAACCAATTACGGCAAGCCGACGCAAGCGAAATTTGATTTCAAACGAACCTGAGCAACGGACAAAGTAATGAAGACAAAGGAATAATTTTTGACGTGCGAGGTTCTTCCGTTGTTCTCATTCTTTTGTAGAGAGGAAGTGTTATGAGTCTTTACGACCGCATTCCGAATAACGTGAATCTGGCGGATGACGTGCGGTTGCAACGCGCGCTCGAAAGATGGTTGCCCAATTATTTGAGTTGGTGGAACGAGATGGGGCCGGATGGCTTTCAGGAGAAAGACGTTTATTTGCGCACGGCCATTAGCGTAGAGCCTTCGGGCTGGGCGCATTTCGATTACGTCAAGATGCCCGACTATCGCTGGGGCATCTTTCTGACGCCTTCGACAGGCGAGGCCAGGATTGGGTTTGGCGATAATTACGGCAAGCCGGCTTATCAGGAAGTGCCGGGCGAATTTCGCAATGCGTTGCGCCGCATCATCGTCACGCAAGGCGACACCGAACCGGCTTCGGTCGAGCAACAGCGGCAATTGGGTAAGACCTGCCCTTCGCTTTATGACCTGCGCAATCTGTTTCAGGTCAACGTCGAAGAAGGCCGTCATCTGTGGGCAATGGTTTATTTGCTGCACGGTTATTTCGGACGCGATGGCCGCGAAGAAGCCGAAGAGTTGTTGCAACGCCGCAGCGGTAATCCTGACAAGCCGCGCATCTTGCAAGCGTTTAACCAGCCGTGTGATGACTGGCTGAATTTTTTTGCCTTCACGATGTTCACCGACCGCGACGGCAAATATCAGTTGGCCGCGCTGGCCGAATCGGGCTTCGAGCCGTTGCAACGCACCTGCCGCTTTATGCTCACCGAAGAAGCGCATCATCTTTCCGTCGGCGAAAAAGGCATAGGCCGCATTGTCGGGCGTACGGCGCAGTTGATGAAAGAATCGCCCAACGAAGATGTATGCGAACGCGGCGGCATTCCGCTCGAAATCATTCAGAAATACATCAACTATTGGTATAGCTATTCGCTCGACTTATTTGGCGGTGAGATCAGTTCTAACTCGGCTGACTTTTTTGCGGCAGGGTTGAAAGGCCGTTACGACGAAGCAAAGAAATACTATGACCATGTCGCGGTGGAGGGCAGTTACAACATTGAAGTGGTGGAAGACGGCCGTCTGCGATTCAAAGAAGTGCCACTGCGCAACGCGCTCAACGAAGTCTTGCGCAATGAATACACCAAAGATTGCGAACGCGGATTGCTGCGCTGGAACAAAATTCTCGCCGACGGAGACATCGCCGAACGCCTTTATTTACCGAGTCGCCGCTTTCATCGGCACGTAGGCGCTTACGCCGGTCATCAGTTTGAGATAAACGGCAAGCCGCTTTCGGCAGATGAATTCGCGCAACGTGCGGACGAATGGCTACCGACATTGGTTGATCGTGAATACGTGCAAAGTTTGATGACGGCGGTGACTGCGCCGGGGCAGATGGCGCACTGGATTGCGCCGCCGAGCAG
>JABFSD010000221.1 GCA_013140935.1 Acidobacteriota bacterium | reverse complement strand
CCTGAATGGTGTCAGGCGAAGTCACGACGGCTTGGCCCGCGCCGCGGTCAATGCGGTTGGAAATGCCGTCCTGAATGTAACCGGTCGCGTCAGAGCGCGTGCCGTTGGTGTTGAGCTTGCCGGCGTCTTCGGGCGATTCCTGCACGCCGGGCAACAGCTTGGCGAGGTCGAGATAATTGCGTCCGTTCAGCGGCAGGTCTTCGATTTGGCGCGTCGTCATCACTTCGGTCTTGGCACCGACTTCGGTGTTGATGGTGATTTCAGAAGCGGTGACGGTGACGGTTTCGGCAATGCCGCCCGCGCGCAGCAAAAAGTTATAACGGCGCGTTTGCGAAACTTCGAGCGTAAGGTTTTGTTCGGTATGCGCGGCGAAGCCTTTCGCTTCACACCGCAATACATAAACGCCCGGCGTGACTTGCTGAAAGGAATAACGGCCTTCTGCATCACTGATGGCACTCAAACGTTCGCCCGTGTCGGCGCGTTCAAGCGTAACGCTGGCACCGGGAATGGCATCGCGTTGCACATCGCTCACGACGCCGACCAGCGTGGCCTTAAAGCTCTGTCCCCAGACAGCCGCTGTCATCACAACCAAAAGAAGCGCAACAACCCATAAGCGTGTTCTTCGCATGGTGGTATCTCCTGAAATTTTCTTTAGCGTTGGTGAGAACGTGACGGCTCGATATGTATTTCCGTTGAGTGCCTGAGCCGTTCGTGAGGCTTACCTTACTCGCAAGGCCATTTGGCGTCGAGAGCGCGGCGGGTTTTTTTGCAATGCGCCCAGATTATTTTCTGGTTTAACCAAACCGCTTTTCTTTTTCCCATGCGGCACATGGCTTGACGGAATGCGCGTTCAGTTCGGCTTGCATTACCGTTTCTAAATCGAATAAAAGTCGAGGTGTTGTTTCCGTGGCCCTGTCACGGTCTGGCTTCAGACACAGCAAACTTTACGGTAAAGAGGAAACCGACATGAACTCCATTCAAGGCCCGGCAATCTTTCTCGCACAATTTTTGCGCGACGTTTCGCCCTATAACTCGCTCGACGCCCTCGCCCAATGGGTGAGCGAAATGGGTTATCACGGCGTACAAATTCCCGCGTGGGACAAGCGCGTCTTCGATCTCGAATTAGCCGCCGAATCGCAAGCCTATTGCGACGACGTACGCGCGTTGCTCGATAAACATAATCTCGTTGTCACCGAACTCAACGCCGCGTTGGCCGGTCAAGTGCTGGCAGTGCATCCGGCTTATGAAGAGATGTTCGCGCCCTTTCATCCAGCCGGGTTGAAAGGCGACGCGCGCACCGAATGGGCGACGGCGCAGTTGCTCAAGACGGTGGCGGCTTCGGTCAAATTGGGATTGAAAGCGATTCCTACGTTATCGGGCGGATTTGCGTGGCATCTGTTTTATCCGTGGCCGCAACGTCCAGCGGGCATTATCGAAGCAGCCTTTGCCGAACTCGCACGCCGCTGGCTTCCCGCGCTGGATGCGGCCCGCGATCACGGACTGACCTTCGCTTATGAGTTACATCCCGGTTCAGATTTGTTCGACGGCGCGACTTACGAACGCTTTCTCGAAATCACTGACGAACATCCGGCGGCGTGTTTGAATTACGATCCCAGCCATTTCGTTTTGCAGCAACTCGATTATCTCGAATTCATCAGACTTTATGGTGAGCGCATCAGCGCCGTGCATGTCAAAGATGCTGAATTTCACCCAACTGGCAGGCAAGGGGTTTACAGCGGCTACGCCGATTGGGCGAGGCGCGCCGGGCGCTTTCGTTCGCTGGGCGATGGGCAAGTAGATTTCGCGCGCATGTTCACTTTGCTGACCGAAGCGGGCTATCGCGGCTGGGCCGTGCTCGAATGGGAATGCGCCGTCAAAAGCCCTGAACAAGGCGCGCGCGAAGGCGCTCCGTTCATCGCGCGGCATTTGATCGAAGCCACGCAAGTCGCTTTTGATGACTTTGTCGGTGGCGACTCTGACGCCGCGCGTAATCGCCGGTTGTTGGGGATTACGACCTAAGCCGATGGGGAAAGTTAGGGATGAGAGTTCATCGTTTTTTTCTTGCGGGAATTCCATTGCCGCTTTCTTTGACGATGAGGATTTGGTTAGCCGCCACGTTTTTTGGCGTATCCGATTTTCCGCTCGGCCAGTAAACCGTCACTTGAGTGGCGTTGCCGTTGGCGCCCAAGCCGAAATGCAAGCGGCGATCATCGTGCGAGTAATAGCTTGATTGGCTCAAGACGGTTTGCGTTTGGGTTTGTCCGCCAGCGGTCACAGTGATGCGCGCGCCGAGGCCGGTGCGATTTGATGGCGCGCCGACGGTTTTGAGCTTCAGCCAATTGTTTTTGCCTGTGTAATCATTGCGCAATAGCGACGGCGGTTCGTTCATATTCATCACCAACCAATCCACATCGCCATCGTTGTCAAAATCACCAAAGGCACAGCCGCGACTGCTATGCGGTGTCGTCACGCCGCTGCCACTCTCCTGGCTGACATTTGCAAAGCGTCCGTTGCCCAGATTGCGAAAGACCTGGCGCGGGCTGCGATGCGGATAGTCTTTGAAATGCTTCTCAACTTCCGGGTAGACATTGCCCGTGACAAACGCGATGTCCGGCCAGCCGTCATTGTCCAAATCCGGCATCCCTGCGCCCCAACACACATACCTCGTCGCCGCGCCAAAGCCCGCCGCAAATGTCACATCTTCAAACAACCATTG
>JABFSD010000584.1 GCA_013140935.1 Acidobacteriota bacterium | reverse complement strand
ACCTCATAGCGACCGGCAGCGCCGGGCGACGGCAGCAAGTTAGGCGCACTGGTGAAAGTGCCGTCGGCGTTGCCAATAAACGCCGTCATCGGATTGCCGCTCGCTATGAGGTCGAGCAGATTGTCGTCGTTGAGATAGCCGAGCGCGGGAGCACCTGCGTTGAAAGTTTGTTTGGTCGTGAATTCACCTTTGCCGTCGTTCAGCAATACGGTTAGGAAAGACGAGCCGCTGGGGTTGATGGGGGTGGAAGGCAGCAACGTATGTACGAGTAAGTCAGGATGACTGTCGCGGTTGAAATCACCGGTTGTCATTACGCCGCTACCGGTATTGGTGCGCAGCACGCGGCGAAAGTTTCCCGCCCCATCACCGGCCAACAGCGTCAGACCTTGATTCGCCGGATTCTCAATGAAATAGGGCGAACAAATCGCCAGATCGAGTTTGCCGTCGCGCGTGAAATCAGCCGCGATGATCGAGTCAGGATCAAGCGGCGCTTCGGCGGTGCTGACCTGTCGTAAGGTGCCGTCGGCTTGCGCCAAAAAGATTCTCATTTCTCTGGGAAAAGTGTGGAGCGCCGCTACGTCATTAAAGCCGTCGCCGTTGAAATCGCCGAGGGTCAGTTTGCTGAAAAATCCGGGTTCAATGACGCGCGCCGAAGTAAACGCCGGATAGCGGCACGTTTCGCTCGCGCCCACGACCGTCAACGGAACCGTGCGCGTCACGCGGGCGCAAAAGATATTCGCGGTGAATTGCAATTGATGCGTTCCGGCGCTCGCGTTGAGGTAGTAATACGCCGTTTTTGGATCGGCCGTACCTGTGACAGCGGGCGTTACCGTTACGCCATCCAGCAAGAGCGTACGTTGCACGTTGGGCTCGTTGGTGACGCGGAAGACATATTGAATGCCGCTGGGCAAGGTGACGTTGGGTTCGGTGACGGCGACGATCACGGATGTGCCTTCGCGCGTGGCGATGCTGGCGGGCGCTGACACAATCGTCGGCGGGCCGGGCGGCCCGGTCACCGTGACTTTGAGATTGGCCGTCGCGGAATTGCCGCCGAGGTCGGTGCCTTTCAACGTGAACTGATAACTGCCCACCGGCAGCGCGCAAGTCGCCGTCAGGGTCGCCGTGCCTGCGCGGCAAAGTTCGTTTTCAAAGGTGACTTGCAAACCGGCGGGAAGGTTGAGGGTTTCGAGGTGAACGCAACTGCCGGGCAAAAGCGGATCGAAATCTTCTATCCGTACCAGCGCGGCTTGCACCGAAGCGCCTTGCGTCACCAGATATTCAGCGGAAAGCGGCGTCAGTTTGGGCGGCGTATCGTTGCTCAACACGCCTTCATTGAAATTGACGTAATACTCATTCTGAAACCGACGATGAATGACATCGGGTTTGCCGTCGTTATTCACGTCGCCCAGCGGGTTGGCAATGCCCCAACTCTGCGAATAAACCGGCGTACACATTTGTCCGGCAGCGTTCACGATCAGTGCGGTACCGTTACGCTCGCCACGACGCGTGCCCAGCAATAAGTCGGCGCGTCCGTCGCCGGTCATGTCGAGCAATGAGCGAATGCGCAAGCGCTCGGCGAGGTTGGCGACGCCGCGCCGCACCCATGCCCCGCTGGCATCGCGGGTGTTGAGCAAATTGATTACTTGATAAGAATCGGCGGCGAGGTCATTGGCGGTGCCGCCGTTGCGTTGTTCCGTCGTGAAAAAAATGTCGTTGCGGTCGCTGCGTTCAAATGAGCCGATGGCGACGCTCGTGATGGTTGATGGTGCGCGATAGATTTCAGCCGCCGTGCCGAACGTGCCGTCGCTCTTGCCCGACGCCACGAGAATGCGGCCCGGATTGTTTTCGGCGATGACCAAGTCAGCGAAGTTATCGCCGTCCCAATCGCCCGTTGCCAAAGACCCGTTCGCCATCAGCACACCGTTCGGGCCGTTGCGCAAAGCGCCGTCCGTCTGGCCGAGAAAAACGCGATAGTTCAATTCAGTGGTGAGATAAGTGAAGGCGAAATCAGTGCGGCCGTCGTTATTGAAATCCGCCGTGTGCAACGTCGGCAGATAATCATTGAGATTGCCGAGATGGCCTTCGGGCAGGCGCACCGTGCCGCCGCGCGCGAACTTGCCATTACCGTTGCTGGTCCAGACGATCAGTTCGCCCTGTTGGGTGATGACCAATACGTCGGTGCGCCGGTCGCCGTTGAAATCTCCCTTAACCAGCCATTGGGGAAATTCAGGGAAAGGTTGTTTGTCGCGCCACACCACGCGGTTATTGGTGAAGCCGAGCAAGATGTTGAAACCGCGTTCCGACCCGCCGTAAAGCATCACCATATCCTGCCGGCCATCGAGATCGAAATCGGCGGTCACGGCTTCGTTCAAACCGTCTTGAATCGGATTGCCGACCAAACCGCTGGCGTCGCTGTTATTGCCGAAACGCGGCATGCCGCAAGCAGTGGGCTGACTTGTCATAGCGTTCAGCCTTGCGCCCCGTGCCGCAGCGTAAGGGTTGAACTGCGCAAAGGTGCAGGCCAAAACGGTCAGCACCGCGACAGCGGCGACTGCGCGCAGGCAGGAAGCAACGGGCGATAAAAACATAGAGAGGCGCTCCTTGTATGAAGGCGAAGCTAAACGCGAAACGGTTTATTTGAAATTGACTCTTACGATATTCGCGGGTTTGTTGTCTACGGTGAGTGCAAGGTCTACGTCGCCGCTGTCGCGGTGCTGACC
>JABFSD010001171.1 GCA_013140935.1 Acidobacteriota bacterium | reverse complement strand
CAGCGTCTTCTGACATCCGCAGCGCCGCAGGTTTCTCAATCGTCAGGTTGCGTAGCTGTTCCAATGCAAAACCCAAGCCCTCAAACAGCGTTGCCAACACTTCCCGGCTGCGCGACAGATTGAAATAAGCATCCTGCCGATGATGACGCAGCGCATAAGCGACATCGCATTCGTCGGCGTCTTCGCTGGTCACGCCCGCCACAGGCGGCAGCCACGCCGCGAGCGCGTTGCGATAGTCGCGTTCGGTCAGCATCAGCAACAACGTAATCTGCGTTTCGCTCTCGCCGTAAGCCACACCGCGCCGTTCGCCTAGCAACGCGGCGTAATGCGCATAGCCCGCTTTCACCGCGTAATCATTCAGCTTGCGCACTCGCTCGCCACGCAAGTCGGCGCTGCCGCGCAACAAGTCGGCGCGCCGCAAAGACCACTCGCGGCGTTCACGCGGATCCGCCGTATGCCAGGCTTTCTTCTCCGCCTGCGCGTCATTCAAGGTTTGCTCTCGATAAGTGAAGGCGGCTGCGCGTTCGTGCTGCGCCAGCGCCGCTGACAAATCGCGTATCACAAATCGGCTGCGACCGATTTCAGCGAACTGCCACAGTCGCGCGAGACTGGCACGGGCGTTCGGACGATCCGCGCTCGTGTCTTCATAAGCCGCGCGCAATCCGGCGACGGCTTCGGCAGAAAACAAATCGCTGTATTCCGCCAGCCAATGTTGGCTTTCGTCGCGCGCTTGGCGTCCGGTGATGAACAGGTAATGCTCGCGCTGGCTTTGCGCGTGATATTCAATAAAGCGTTGGCGATAGGCGTCAGTCATTAGATTCGGGCATTAGATTCGGGCATTAGGTTCGGGCATCAGGTTCGGGCATCAGGTTCGGGATTCCGTCCGCACCTTAACGGAGCCGGTATGACGGGTCAAGATTGCGGTCTGTGCCAGATGGCGCACTCGCCTGAGAATACATGCGCTGTTCCACTTTTCACTCGCGGCAATACATCGGCTGAATGCGCCGCCAGAATGCGCCGGCATGACTTTATGATTCCGGGTCAACGGCGCAACGTTTGACACCGCCATCGCCAACCTGACTGGCTCGAATAGCTCAACGCCACAGGCGTTCACGCACCGACAAGAGATCGGGGTATTTTTCGTCGGTGTCACCTACGCGCTGTTTCAGTGAAACCAACTGTGCTTTCAGTTGGGCTAACGTTTCGGCATAAGCCGGATCAGTGACCACGTTGTTCATCTCTTGTGGGTCTTTGCGCAAGTCATAAAGCTCAAGCCAGGCAGGCGTTTTCGTATCCAGCGCGCCTTTCGCGTCGAGCGGCAGGCCGTAAAAGAAAATCAGTTTGTGCGTCTTCGTGCGAATGCCGTAATGCGCCGGATTGTCGTGATGCGCCATGTTCATCCAGTAACGATAATAAGTCGCCGTCGGCCAATCGCTCGGCGTCTTGCCTAACAAATTGCTGACGAAGCTGCGGCCTTGAAACTGTTTCGGCAATTCTTTGACGCCCGCGAGCTCGAGAATGGTGGGCGCGAAATCTACGTTATTGATGATGTCGTCGTTGACCCTGCCGGCTTTGAATAACTTGGGATAACGCACGATGAACGGCGTGCGCAACGATTCGTCATACATCCAGCGTTTATCAATGTAATCGTGTTCGCCCAACATAAAGCCCTGATCGCTGGTGTAAATAATAATCGTGTTATCGAGTTCGCCGGTTTGTTCGAGATGGGTCAGCAGGCGGGCGATGTTGTCGTCCAAGCCTTTGACGCAGCGGAAGTATTTTTTCATGTACCGCTGATAAGCCGTTCTTTTGTATTGCTCGTCGTCGAGTTTGCCATCCACAAACATGTGCTGACCCATGTTGCGTCGCGTGTTTCGTTTGCCGACAGACGTGCCGAATTGCGGCTGCCCAACGGGGCCGTGATTGCCGCGCTTCCACAAACTTTCAGGCTCCGGCATCGTCACGTTTTCATAAAGGAAGTCATAACGTTCGGCGTTCTCAAAGTTATCGTGCGGCGATTTGAAATGGTGCATCAGAAAGAACGGCTTCGACTTTTCTTTGCGTTCTTTCAGCCAGCGCAACGAACGATCAGTGATCGCGTCTTCTGAATGCACTGAATCATAGCTGGCTACACGCGCGACGTTGTTGGGATAGGCGTTTGCGCCTCGTTCTAAAAAGATCGGATTGAAATATGACCCTTGATCGGGCAACACCGTGTAGTAATCAAACGCCGCCGGTTCAGCGTCGAGATGCCACTTGCCGACGAGCGCGGTTTCATATCCGGCCTTCTTCATTTCATTCGCCAGCGTCTGACGTTCAGCAGTGAGCGAACCGATCAAGGTCTTGATGCCGTTCGTGTGGCTGTATTGCCCGGTCATCAACGTCGCGCGGCTCGGCGTACAAATCGAATTGGTGACGAATACGTGGTGGAGCAACACGCCTTCGCGCGCGAGGCGATCAATCGTCGGCGTAGGGTTTAACGACGCGAATCGTCCGCCATACGCGCCGATGCCGTTCGTCGCGTGGTCGTCGGTGAAGATAAATAAAATGTTGGGACGTTGTGTTTGCGCGTAACTCACACACGTCAGGAAAACTACGCAACAGAAGAAGAATGCTTTATTCATGTTTCAGCTTGCCGCTGTCTTGCGGCTATAATCGCGCCCGCAAAAAGGAGCAAATCGTATGACTTCAAATGTGATCGAACTTAACGCCGACACCAT
>JABFSD010000411.1 GCA_013140935.1 Acidobacteriota bacterium | reverse complement strand
GAGCTTTCGTGGCGTTATTACTTGAGCGATGCATGTTTTGTGGTCGCGCTCGAAGGCGATGACGAAGCCTTGTTGCAACGCATCAAGGCCGCGCTCAAGGCTCCACATTGGCAGTTATCATTGGGGAGCAAAGCGTTCTTGCCGAGCTTGCCAGTTCCATTCAAAGACGAATTGCACAGCGGAACTTGCCTTGAAGCGTTGGGCGATTTTGATTTTTGCCCATGGCAGGGCGATGACGACGGAAGGCGGCACAAAGCGCTACCCGATGAACGTTTGCGCGTGATTTACGACGCGCCGGGTGGCAGCGAAATGCGCCACGATCAACCGCTCTCGTTGCAATTGGGAGCGCGTCGTTTCATTCCGCGCTACGTCAACACAACTTTCATTTCTATCCCGAAAGGAGAAGCAGAAAATGTATCACTCGTTATATCTGGCGAAACTCATTCTCAACCCGCGCAGCCGTGACGTGCGTCGCGACCTGGCGAATTGTCAGGACATGCATCGCACGTTGCTCGCGGCGTTTCCGCAGGCGCAATCTGAAACGGCACGGCAAGAGTTCGGCGTACTCTTTCGCGTCGAGATTCAGCCGCGTACCGGAGCCGTCACGGTATTAGTGCAATCTGAACGACAGCCTGATTGGTCGGCGCTGCCGGACGATTATCTGTTCGTGGCGGCTGATGAAGCCAAACCCATCGCTGAGGCTTATCAATCGTTGCAAGCGGGTCAGCGGTTGCGCTTTCGCTTGCGGGCGAATCCGACCAAGTGCGTAGCCCGTCAGCATCGGCCCGCCGAAGCCCAACGCGACGGCAAGCGCGTCGAGTTGCGCCGTGAAGCAGACCAACTCGCGTGGTTGCAGCGCAAGGCGCAGGACGGCGGCTTTCAACTCGTCGCGCTCTCGGTCAAGCCTGACGTAGCCAATGCGCAAGTGCAGGAAGTCAGCAAGGTTTATGGTTGGCGGAATGATGACAACACAGGCCAACGCAAAAAGCTGACGCTGGCGGCGGCGGTCTTTGAGGGCGAATTGGTCGTCAGCGAGGTAGAGCAATTCCGGGCTACGTTGCGGCAAGGCATCGGGCGCGGCAAGGCTTATGGCTTTGGATTGCTTTCGATTGCGCGGGGTTGATCTGCAAGCAGGAATCTGAAATCTGAATTCTGAATTCTAGGGAGGTATCACGTTGAAAGACTTACATGTATTACCCAAAGTGCGCGACAGCTTTTCTTATCTTTACGTCGAGCACAAACAAATCGAGCAGGAAGCCAAAGCCATCGCTTTGCATGACAAGGCCGGTATGACACCTGTGCCTTGCGCTGATTTGACGGCTTTGGTGTTAGGGCCGGGGACGAGCATCACGCATGCCGCCGTCAAGACTTTGGCCGATAACGGTTGTCTCGTTTTATGGACGGGCGAAGCCGGCGTCAGGTTTTATGCGCAAGGCCAGGGCGAAACGCGTTCGTCGCGCAATTATTTGCGGCAGGCTTGGGCGGTATCTACGCCGCGCGTCAGGCTGGCGGTCGTGCGGCAAATGTACGAGATGCGCTTTCCCGAACCGTTGCCGGCTGAACTGACCTTGCAACAGATTCGCGGGCGCGAAGGCATCAGGGTGCGCGAGGCTTACGCACAAGCCAGCCGCCAATACGGCGTGTCGTGGCACGGGCGTTCTTATCAACGCGACAACTGGGCCGATGCCGACCCGATCAATCGCGCGTTGTCGGCTGCGCATAGTTGTCTTTACGGCATTGTGCAGGCGGCGATCATTTCGGCTGGTTATTCACCGGCGCTCGGCTTTATTCATACGGGAAAAATGCTCTCGTTCGTTTATGACATCGCCGATCTTTACAAAGCCGAACTTCACCGTACCGCTGGCGTTCAAGGCCGTCGCCGAAAACCAGTTCGACCTGGAACCGCGCATCCGGCGCGCTTGCCGCGATGTCTTTCACCGCGAACGACTGTTGCAACGCATCGTGCCCGATTTAGAAAAGGTCTTATCGGTCGCGGTGCCTACGGCGGCAGACGACGTAGATTTCGATCAACCCGACGATCCGCCCGGCGGTTTGTGGAATCCGCCAGCGGCTTTCGTTTCTAACGACGCCGTGCCGGGCGGCGTCAATTGGGCTGACGCTAAAGAGCAAAGTGATGCTACGCCACCCGCCTGGCTCGATGACGTTCCGCCGCCTGACGCGCCGCCCGCAGAGGAGGATCTATGGTCGTAATGATTCTGGAAAAAGTCTCTCCCAGCTTGCGCGGCGAACTGACCCGCTGGTTGCTCGAACTCAAAACCGGCGTTTTCGTCGGCAATGTTTCTGCACTGGTGCGCGACAAGCTCTGGCACATGATCTGTATGAAACTCAAGACCGGGGCCGGACTCATGGTCTTCAACGCCGCTCGTGAACAAGGCTACGAAATTCGCACTCACGGCCCGACTTCGCGCACGCCCGAAGATTTCGACGGACTCATCCTGATGAAAATTCCGCTGAAAGAAAAAACGAAAAGCAAAACTACGGCAAAGGAATTCCCTGCCGTCGAACCGCTGCCGCCCCCAGAGTCGCCAGCGACACTTGAAGGTTAGCCAAAAGACATAACGGCAGTTTTCGCCGCTAAGTCTTTTAGATTGCAGTATCGTCCCCGCGTGTGCGGGGGTGAACCGGCTTGCTGCTCGGCATCGGCCCCGCTTTACAGATCGTCCCCGCGTGTGCGGGGGTGAACCGTAAGCAACAATTCTAC
>JABFSD010001025.1 GCA_013140935.1 Acidobacteriota bacterium | reverse complement strand
TTTCGCTGTCAATATCAATACTGGTTGAATGAGTTTTTGCCATATCTCCCTCCGAAAAAGTGAATTGAATACCTCGTGCGGCGATTGTAGGGGGTGACAGTGGCTGCTTCAAATGAATGGTAAATGCGGGATAAAAAACTGGACTTCGTGCGTCAAATCCGCGAAGCTGCCTGCCGTTCGGCATCCACCACACAATTCTTTTTTTGGAAGGGGATCGTTGATGAGTACCAGTTTTCTCGTGGGCATTGCCCTGTATTTTGTCGCGTTGATGGCAAGCCGCGTTTTCACGGAGCGCGCCTTGCGCACGCTCGACACCACGCAAAAGGCTACGTTTATGGGTGCGTTTTCCGCGATGCGCATTTATGCGCTCGTGCCGCTCTTGGTGTTGTTTCTGCTTTATTTCGTCATCTCGCGGCAGGGCTTGTTCGTGTCTTCGACGCTGTTGTTGATCTTCTGGCTGTTGCTGGTGGTGTATCTGATCGCGGTGCAATGGTTTTCTGCGCGCAAGATCAAACGGTTGAATTTACCGACGGAATTCAACCGCAACTACGGCATCGCGCGCGCCTGTTCGCTCGGCGGGCTGGCGTTGCTCGTCAGTTTCGTGCTTTACCAATTGTGAGAGACACGTATGACTAAACCTTTTACCGGCCTCACGCCGATGCTCGAAAGCGACGACTTGATGCGTACGCTCAAGTTTTATACCGAAGTGTTGGGTTTTGAATGCAAAGGCCGCTGGCCTGAAGACGCGCCGTGCTGGCTGTCGCTGCGTTGCGGCGACATCGAGGTAGCGTTCAGCAATCGCAACGAACACCGCCGCGAATTCGCCGCGACCGCAACGCCGCTCTTGACCGGCTCGCTTTACTTTTACACCAACGAAGTCGAAGCCTGGTGGGAACGCCTGCGCGAGCGCGTCACGGTCGAATATCCGCTTGAGACATTTGATTACGGCATGCGCGAGTTCGCCATTCGAGACGATTGCGGATACCTGTTGCAGTTCGGGCAGGACGTGACCGGATAAGCTCACTGACAAGGAAGCCCGGCTCAGGGTGCGCGAGTCGCCGGCTGCACTCGCGCTGTACAGTGCCGAAGATCGAAAGCTATACTTCGTGCCGTTTCTCAACCTCGAACGACGCAGTCAATCAGCACGAAACCCATGACGACGCCCGACTCACAAGAAGTATCGCACTTGCTCGCGGCTTGGCGCGCCGGCGATCTAACGGCGCTCGAACGATTGACGCCGCTGGTTTACGGCGAATTGCATCAACTGGCGCATCGTTACATGCGGCGCGAAAACGACGGCCATACGTTGCAAACCTCGGCGCTGGTCAACGAAGCCTTCGTGCGGCTGATCGAACAACCACAGATCAATTGGCAGAACCGCGCGCATTTTTTCGGCGTCGCCGCGCAGATGATGCGCCACATCCTGCTCGATTACGCGCGCACGCGGATGCGCGCCAAACGTGGCGGCGGCGCGCTTCAAGTCTCGCTCGACGAAACCGCGCTGGTGACAGGCGTGCGCGCGGCGGAATTGATTGCACTGGATGATGCGCTCAACGAGTTGGCGACCCACGACGTGCGCAAAAGCCGTCTGGTCGAATTGCGCTTCTTCGGCGGCCTGAGTAATGAAGAAGTAGCCGAAGTGTTGGGCATGTCGCTGCGCTCGGTCGAACGCGAATGGCGCAAAGCCAAAGCCTGGCTCTTGCATGCGCTCAGCAAGGATGAACCTCATGAAGCCTGAACACTGGCAACAACTCGATCAATTATTGGAAGCGGCGCTCGAACGCCCTTCCGCCGCGCGTGCCGCGTTTCTGGCCGAAGCATGCGCTGGTAACGAAACGTTGCGGCAGGAAGTCGAATCGCTGCTGCGCGCCGATGCGCGCGCAGCAAGTTTCATTGAAACGCCGGCGGCCGCGCTGGCGGCTGAAGCGTTGGCCCAACAACCAGCTTGGGACGCTTTGACAGCGCCGTCATGGGTGGGTCAGCGACTCGGCCATTACGAAATGCTTGCGCTCCTCGGCGCGGGCGGCATGGGCGAAGTTTATCTGGCGCAGGATGTACAGTTGGGACGTAAGGTTGCGCTCAAGCTGTTGCCTGCGCGTTTTACCGTCGAGGTTGAGCGTGTGCGCCGCTTCGAGCGCGAAGCCCGCACGGTCAGCGCGCTCAACCATCCGAACATCCTAACCATTTACGAGATCGGCACCCTTGCGACGGAAGCAGGCGAAACTCATTTCATTGCTACCGAATTCATTGACGGCCAGACGCTGCGTGAACGGTTGCACGGCGGGCGGCTCGAACTGAATGAGGCGCTCGACCTCACGCTGCAAATCGTTGGCGCGCTCAGCGTAGCGCACGCAGCCAACATCATTCACCGCGACATCAAGCCTGAAAACGTAATGGTGCGGCGCGACGGATTGGTCAAGGTGCTGGATTTCGGCTTGGCGAAACTCAACGAAGCGCCCGTGCTGCCTGCCAATTCTTCCGTTTCGACGTTGGAAAAGTTGAGTACCGAGCCGGGCGCGGTGATGGGCACGGTGGCGTATATGTCGCCGGAACAAGCGCGCGGGCAAAAGGCGGATGCGCGTAGCGATCTCTTCAGTTTGGGCGTACTGCTTTTTGAAATGCTCGCTGGGCAGAGGCCGTTTGCTGGTGCAACCACGAGCGATGTGATCGCGGCTGTGCTGACCGCCGAACCGCCGCCGCTGCGTCAGCCTTGCGCCGCCGCATCAGCGGAGTTGGAACAAATCATCGGCAAGTGCCTGTCGAAAGAACGCGAAGCCCGCTATCAGTCAGCGGAGGAACTGATCGTCGCGTTGAAGGCGCTTCAGTCAGGCAGTCAGGTAGAAGGGACGGCAACGTCGCGCCAGCTTGAAACAGCCAAAGCTAGGTTCGCGTCGTGGCGCTGGCCTGCTATCGCTGGGCTTGCTGCTGTGCTGATGGCCGGGCTGGTCTGGTTTCTCGTCTGGCGGCGCGTGCCGCCCGATCAGATCAAATCGCTCGCGGTGTTGCCGCTGCGACCGCTACAGGCTGGCACGCGCGACGAGGCGCTGGAATTGGGGACAACCAGTACGCTCATCACCCGGCTCGGTAGTCTGCGGCAGTTGATCGTTCGTCCCGAAAGCGCGGTTGAAAAATACGCACGCGCCGATCAAGACCCGCTCGCCGCCGGCCGTGAGCAGAAGGTGGATGCGGTGCTTGACAACCGCTATCAGCGCGTTGGCGACAAATTGAGATTCAGACTGCGGTTGCTGCGCGTAGCCGATGGTGCGACGCTCTGGGCGGACACGCTTGATCAGCAAACAACGGATTCATTTGCCATTGAAGATGCGCTATCGGCCAAAGTTACGGGCGGATTGAAATTGACGCTCAGCGAGGCAGAAAAAGAACTGCTGGCGAAACGCTACACCAAGAGCGCGGAAGCGTGGCAGCTTTATGTCCGAGGCCGACTCCTGCTGCATACGCGGCGCATCCCGGACATCGAAAAAGCCATCACCTACTTTGAGCAGGCGATTGCTCTTGATCCTGGTTTCGCCCTGGCCTACGCCAAGCTAGGTCACGCCTATGCTTCGCTGAGTTGGGTCGGACAAGCTCCGCCAAAGGAACTCGCGCCCAAAACAAAGGCTGCTCTTGATCAGGCGCTGAAGCTCGACGACCAGCTTGCTGAAGCACACGCCCATTTGGCGGAGTACAAACATTACTACGAGTGGGATTTCGCTGGCGCGGAGCTTGAACACAAGTGTGCGCTTGAACTCAATCCCAGTTCAGCCGATGTGCGTCAGGCTTATGCCTTTTACCTGACCTACATGGGACGCTTTGAGCAAGCCATCCCGGAGATCAAAAAAGCGGAAGAGCTTGATCCGACTTCGATATGGATCAGCAGGAATGTCGCCCAAACGCTTTACTTCGCGCGCCGCTATGACGACGCGATTGAGCAATCGCGCCGGGTGATTGACCTCCACCCGAACTCCGGGCCTGCTTACAATTGGCTGATCAAAGCTTGGGAAATGAAGGGTGATGAACAGAGCGCTTTTGCTGCTTACTTGAAGCGCGCGGAAGCCAATAGGGCCAGCCCGGATGAACTCGCTGGGATGAAAGTGGCCTTTGCTTCAGGGGGACTGAAAGGGTATCGCAGATGGGAACTCGACCGCCGACTCGCGCGCGAAAAGAGCCGATATGTCGGGCACGGCGACATAGCAATTTTTTATGCACAGTTGGGCGAAAAAGAGCAGGCGCTGGCACGGCTACAACGGGCAGTCGAAGATCGCACTCTCTACGTCGTCACGCTCACCATCGAACCTCAGTGGGATAGCTATCGCACCGACCCGCGTTTCGTGGCGCTGGTGCGGCGCGTCGGACTCGTGCCGTAACCAATCGTTGGTCAGCGGCGTGCTATGGAATCCTGCTGTGAGCTGCAGCCCGCACCGCACGCCGCTGTGTTTCAAGTCTAATCAACAGGTCGCAAAAAAAGATTGGCAGCGCGGTCGCCAATCCTGCGTCCGCGGGCGATGCCTTCCGTGACCGCCTTGCGGAAGTGGAAGCCGACGAGGATGCGCGAGAGGCCGTTTTCGTCCGCCGCCTGCGAGAAGCTGGTGTAGGTACGCTTCACCGGCGTTGGGTCGCTGCAATTACTGCCGGCGGGCAGCGTCGTGCTACAGGCGCTGAAACTGATCTCGTCCGTGTTGAAGAAGCGCCGCAGCACCTGCGCCGCCGCGCCGCCTTCGACGCTGTGTGCGGAGTCGTAATCGGGAATGGGCGGCGTCGTCACCAGCGGCGTCCACATCGGGTCGGCGTTGGTGAAAGGATTCCCGTCAGTCGCCGCCAGACGAATGGCCGTGATCGGTCGCCAATATTTGTAATGGTATTTCGTATCGAACGAACTGATGTAGCCGTCAGCCAGCGCGAAGTTGAGCAGCCCGAAAAGCCGCGCGTTCTCCCACAGCGTCAGCCCTTTGGCGACGGCCACGGTGCGAGCGATGCGATTCCATTGCAGCGGAGAGCTTTCCACCCAGAACCGCGCAATCTCAGTCTGCGCGGCAGTGCGTGCGCTCGGCGTCATCACGTCATCGCCGCCGAGATTTTTGACTTCGAGGAAATCAATCGCGTAACGAAAGCTGTTAATGGGATAAGGGCGACCCGGTCGAAATTGCGTGGCGTCGCGCAACACGAAGGGACGCACCTTGCCCCAATGCGTCGAGAAGGCGAAGTTGAAGGGGGGCGTAAAGCGGTATTCGCCGGGCGCGGTTCCCTGCACGTAATTGAAATCCAGCGGCGCTTGCGAGTCCCATCCGTCAGCCACGCGCAGCGCCAGAATGTTGGCGGCGGCCAGCCTGCCGATGAGTACGCCGGCGGTCTTTGCCGCGCCGTTCGGAATCGCAGTGAGCGCGTTGTTGTAAGCCGCATCAAGCGCGGTTTGCTGGGATGGAAATTCAAAAGCCGTAAACCGGCTGAACTGATCGCTCAACACGACGTAAGCCGCCGTCGCCACCGCCGCTTCAGGCGAAGCGCCCGACGTTACACGAATGCGCAGCGCGTAAGGTTGATAACGGCGATCAATCGCGTTGAGCGCGTCGTGGATGGCGGCATGCGTCATCGCATAAAGGCGCGACTCGAAAAGCGGATGATTGACCAGGCCGGAGTCTAAGGCGAGCTTGCCGGCGGTTTCGTTCCATTGGGTGACTTCATCGGCGGCGACACGCGGCGCGGCACCCAGGATGAAGAAAAGTAAAAGTGAGCTGACTGTCAAAACATGTTTTTTCATTTGCCCTCCTGATTAGGCTAAAAGTTTTCGCGGTTGGATGGGCGGCGCTGATCGCACGACCAAACGCTATCTCGCCCTGGTGATGCGGGTGTTTGCCTGGCGTTGTTTTGCCCGCACCGCCCTAAGCGACGTTGGCGACGACAACCCGCCACGCGGCGGGAAATTTTTCTGAGATGGTGGTTGATGAATTGGCTGGTGCAGGCGATGTGAAAGCGTAGGGCTGTGACTACACGGTCGCGGTTTCTTTAGTCATTGCGCCAACGAGGTTTTGGCCTTTGCTATTTCTGGTACGTCGGCATCGCTATCGTGCCAGACTTGCAGAAAGCGTTGATAAGCCGCGCGCACTTGCTCGCGGTCGCCTTGGCGTTCGTAGGCTTGGCCGAGGTGATAGTGCGCCAGCGGATAGTTCGGATTGAGCTTCAAGATTTTTTCGTACTCGGCAATAGCTTCATTGGTTTGGCCGAGTTCAAGGTAGGCATTCGCCAGACAGTCTTCGAATGAATCAATGTCCCAAATCAGCGGACGATGTTTGAGCGCTTCTTTGAAGTGCTGAATGGCTTCTTCTGCATTTCCGCGCTTGAGCGACAGCGAACCCTGAAAGAAATAGAGACTGCGCAACGCAGGTCGCAAGCCGCGCTCGGTGTAAGGCCGCGCCGCGAAAAGTTGCTCGCCTAATCGTTGCGTAGTCGTTTGATCGCCGCGCTCTAACGCTAGCAATAAAGAATTGCCGACGGCGCTTTTGTCGTAACGCAACTCCTGCTGCGCCGCCGCCGCCGCTTGCCGCAAGTCTCCCTTACGCCGAAAAACCCAAGCCATCCTTCCGTAACCCCACGCACGATCCCAATCGGATGAAACCAGCGCGATGTAACGCTCATAGTGCTGCAACGCTTCGGCATAACGTCCCGTTTGAAAATAGAGATTGCCGACGTGCAGCAACGCGACTTCAAATTTGGGATTGAGCCGCAATGCCTGCTGATATTCAGCCAACGCCTGACCGTATTGCCCCGCGCCTTGATAGGCCAACGCCAGCGAATCGCGCGCGTTCGGCTCTTGCGGCGCGAGTTGTACGTAACGTTCCGACATCGCAATGGCTTCGGCGTGGCGATACAGATCGCGATAAGTCACGCCGAGCGCGTTGTAAATATCTTTGGCTTCGGCGTCTACGACCAAGCCGCGTTTGAGCGTGGCGATGGCCTCTTCGTACTGCTCTTCGCCCAACAGCAAACGTCCCAGCCGCCAATAGGCTTCGACTTCCAGCGGATATTGCGCCAGCAACTGCCGCAAGGTTTGCGCCGCGTTCGGATAATCGAGATTGGCAATCGCATACCACGCCGTGATGTAAAGCCGGTCTTTCTCGGTCAGGCGATGCGCCAGCTGAAAGGCTTTTTCGAGTGGCGGCTTGCCCTGCGCCGCCAGGCCCCACGTCACGGCGTAAACGTAACCGATACGCGCGTGCGCCATGGCGAATTGCGGATCGAGCGCGACGGCTTTTTCAAGCAGCGCCAAGGCTTCGTCGTGATGCAGCGCCTGCGCCTTTTCGAGCGCCAATGAGTAATAACGATAGGCTTCGAGATTGCCAGTCATCGCGCTGGTTAAGCCTGCTTGATTAGTTTCAGGCTGCGCGCCCAGATGCGCGGCGAGTTTGAGCGAGAGCAGATCGAGTTGCGTGAGAATTTCGCCGGGTTGCGCGACGGTCAGCGATTCCGCCGACAGCATCTGTCCGTTGCTCGCGGCGAATAAACGAACGTCTACGCGCAAGCGTTCGCCGAGTTTGGCGAAGCTGCCCAGCGCGATGACGTCGGCCTGCGTGCGGCGCGCGATGTCGGGGCCATCGGCTAATTCGAGCTTGGTTGTTTGATTGCGTCCGCTGCGTTCGAGCAAGGCGGCGAGATGCTGGCGACTGAGCAAGGTCAGGTTGCGCGTGCGCGAAAGATCGGTAATCAGCATGTCGGCCAAACCTTCGCGCAGCCAATCAAGTTCGCGTTCACCCGACTGATTTTCGAAATACAACACGGCGACGGATTGCTTGCCCGGTACGCGCGGCAACGCGGTTTCGGCGGAAGGTTGGGCGCGGCGACTGAAGGCAAAAAGCGCCAATGCCAACAGCGCCGTGACGCCGCCCAACGCCAGCCACATGGGTTTGCGGTTGAATTGATGCGCGGGCAGCCCCGCGGGCACGAGCGTTTCTTCCAGTTCAATCTGTAAGGAGGTGGTCTCTTCGATTTCGATGACGGCGGGTGGCGTGGTGACGGGCGCGATGAAACGGTAACCGGCTTTGGGAATGGTCTTGATAAAACGCGGCTGGCGCGAATCGTCGCCGAGCAGCTTGCGCAATTCGACGATGATCTGCACCAGCGCATCGTCGGTGACGGCGGTTCCGTTCCAAACGTTTTGCAGCAGTTCCTCTTTGCCGACTGACCGTTCGCGGTGTTCGATCAGGTAAAGCAGCACCTGCAAACTCTTTTGCCTGAGCGCGTGTTCGTCTCCATTGCGTCGCAAACAGTTGCGCGCCGGGTCAAACTCAACGTCATTAAGCAGATAGATCGGTTGTTCGAGGTAGTTCATCGCCACGTCTCGGCTAAATCTCGGAATAATCTCGTGACTTTGTCGTTACTTTCGCGCGCGTTTGGTGCGAAAAAAGCGCCGCAGCAAAACTGGAGTAAACGGATTCGAGTATAGCACGGGCGGCGCAAGAAGCTGCGGCGCAGCCCTACATCACAACCGGGAGACTTTATGAAATTCAAGATTTGTCTGTTGACGTGCTTATTGACGATGGCTCTTCTGGCGCTCGCCTATGCCCAGAACTTTGGGACCAGAGAGGATAATATGACCTACAACGGGACGCGCATTACCTATCACCAGCGACCCGAGTTCA
>JABFSD010000692.1 GCA_013140935.1 Acidobacteriota bacterium | reverse complement strand
ATAGCTTGCGTGAAATCGGCTTCGGCGCGCGCCCAAGCGCCCTTGGTTTTCCAGAGCAAGGCGCGATTGAACCAACTGCTGGATAAGCGAGGATTGATCTTGATGGATTTGTCGTAATCGGCCAGCGCGCCCTCCAAATCACCTTTCAAGCGCAACGCCGCGCCGCGATCCGACCAGGCTACAGCCGAACCGGGGTCGAGCTTGATTTCATGGGTGTAATCGCTAATGGCTCCTGCCAGGTCGCGCTTGAGCAGTCGCACCGCGCCACGACTGCCCCAGATTTTCGCCAGCCCTGGGTCGAGCTTGAGTGAGCGGTTGAAGTCGGCCAGCGCGCCCTCCAGGTCTCCTTTGTCACGTCGTGCCAAGCCGCGATTGCCCCAGGCGGCAGCCTGTTTTGGATTCAGCTCAATGGCCTTATTGCAGTCGCTGAGCGCGCCGTCCAAATCGCCCAGCAGATGGCGCACTCCGCCACGATCCACATAAGCCTCAACCATGCGCGGGGCTAGTTTGAGGGCGCGGTCGAAATCCGCCAACGCTTCGTTCAGTTTGCCCAAGTGGTAGCGCGTGACGGCGCGGTTGTAATACGCATTGGCCTGGCTTGGGTCAGTGGCGATGGCGAGCGTGAAATCGGCTTCGGCGCGCACATACTCGCCTTTGGCGTACCATTTGTTGCCGCGTTCGATGTAAGAAGACGAGGTGGCGGCGCGCAAGTTTTGGGACTGCGCCTGCGCGCCTGACAGGCAATATGACAGGCAGCCATGTGCCAGCAAACCAATCAAGGTCAGCGTTAAAAGAGGTTGTCGGTTCATAGTTTTCCCCACTCCGTTGGGCCGTTTATTTGAAAGACAAGGCCACGCCAACGCATTGCTGCGCGCTGCGACCCCGGCTTAGAATGAGCCATCCACTTGGCAGGCTCAGTTGGTTCATCACGCGCCGGACGATGAGCGTGCGAGCGGGGAAAAGTCCTCTGCCGCGTCTGGTTTTTGGTTAGGGAAACTCTCGGCGACCTCTCGGTAAGGCTTATGGAAAAGAAACTAAAAGAGTTATACGAATTTGCCGACTTCCGATTGGATGTTGAAGAGCGCCTGCTGCTGCGCGCGGACGAGGTGGTCCCGCTGCCGCCCAAGGCTTTTGACGTGTTGCTGGCGCTGGTTGAGCAGCCCGGCCATCTGCTCGAAAAAGAGGTGCTGCTCAAAACGGTTTGGCCCGACACCTTTGTCGAAGAGAACAATCTGGCCGACAACATCTCGCGGCTGCGCAAGACGCTTGGCGAAGGCGCAGACGGACGTAAGTTCATCGAGACCGTCCCCCGGCGCGGCTATCGCTTCGTCGCCGAGGTGAAATCGTTAAATGAGGCTGACGCCGCTGCGTCGCCAGTGACCGTTGCGCTTCAGCCCGAACCAGACACGGAACGGCTCCGTTTGCGCCAACGGCCTGAAACACTATTCGTCGCATTCGGTTTGGTGGGATTGATATTTCTCAGCGCCGCACTTTATTGGCGCTTCAAACCGGTGCCGCGCGCCGAGGTTGTGCAGCTTGAATTCAAAGGCAACTTCTTCGTAGGCCGCTGGACGGAAGATGAAATCAGGCAAGGCATTGAATACTACAATCAGGCTATCGCCCTCGCCCCGAACTCTGCTTCTGCTTACGAGGGGCTGGCGAATGGCTGGAGTTTTCTCTCGGACTTGCACGTCTCTCCGCGCGAAGCCATGCCCAAAGCCCAAGCGGCGGTAATGAACGCCTTGCAACGCGACGAGAAATCCGCGCCAGCACACGTTTCCCTGGGTGTCATCAAGATGCAATACGATTGGGATGGGGCGGGGGCGGAGCAGGAATTCAAGCGCGCTCTGGCGCTCTACCCAGAATATGCTGCGGGACATCAACTTTACGGCTGGTACTTGATCGCGATGGGACGGCTGGATGAAGCGCAGGCAGAAATGAAACAGGCGCTGGGAACCGACCCGCTCAACGATTTCGGCTTGTGGGGAGTGGGCGATTCGTTTTATTTCGCGCGCCAATATGACCAGGCCATCGAACAATATCGCCGCGCCGTCAGCGTCGCGCCGAAAATGTATTGGTCGCGCCTGATGCTGGGCTGCGCGTATGTGCAACAGGGTAAGTTCAGCGAAGCGCTCGTCGAATTGCAGCAGGCGCGTCGTTTGAATGACAGCCCACAACCGCTGGCCGCACTCGGTCATGCTTACGCCGCCGCAGGCCAGCACGCAGAGGCGCAAGCAGTGCTGGCCGAATTGCAAACGCTGGCGCAACGCAAGTACGTCTCGCCTTACGATGTGGCGACGATTTACGCCGCATTGGGCGAAAAGGAACCGGCGCTCGACTGGCTCGAAAAAGCCTACGCCGACCGCTGCGGCTGGCTGGCGTGGTGGTTGAAGGTGGATCCGAAATTCGACAGTCTGCGCGCAGATGAGCGCTTCGCTGCTTTGTTGCGGCGCATAGGGTTGGCTCACTGATCTCATCACTCGACCGCCGGATAGCCGATCAAATAGGTCACGGGCGCGCGCCAGCCTTGCGCCGCCGTCTCGCCCACATCCCACTCATAGCCGCTGCCCGACAACTCTGCGGCGAACGCTTGCAACTCCGCGACGGTGTAGCTGCGCAACACCGAGACGACGCCGTCAAACACGACGACCAGCGGGACGACCGGCAGCAGATAAGTCCACAGCAGGCGCGTCCAACGAAACGGCCTGATGAACGGCGTCAGCA
>JABFSD010001156.1 GCA_013140935.1 Acidobacteriota bacterium | reverse complement strand
ATTAGACAGGATTGAGAGGATTTTCAGGATTTACGGGATTGGTTTTTAGGATAGAACTTTCAACCTCTGGCTCATCCGGCAAATCCTGAAAATCCTCTCAATCCTGTCTAATTCTTCCTACATGATTTTTTTGCCGAACGCCGACAGGATGAGTTGCACGCCGAGTTCGGCAGTTTTATTCGCCGTGTCGAATACCGGATTCACTTCGGTCAACTCGAACGAAAGCATCTTGCCGGAATCGGCGACTTTTTCCATCGCCAGGTGGCTCTCCCGATAGGTCGGGCCGCCGGGCACGGGCGTGCCTACGCCGGGCGCAAACGCAGGATCAACGAAATCCATATCCATCGTTACGTGAAAGCCTGCAGTACGACGTGAGGCCAGCCACATCGCTTCATCCATCACGGCGCTCATGCCGCGTTCGTCAAGATCGCGCATGGTGAAGATGCGAATGCCAGAGGCTTTCAAGGTAACGGCTTCGTCGCGGTCAATATCGCGCGCACCGATCAACACGCAATCTTTAGGATGGACTTTGGGCGCGAAGCCGCTCAGATGCGTGAGTTCGTGCGCGCCCTGACCCAAAATCGCAGCGAAAGGCATGCCGTGAATGTTGCCTGACGTCGAAGTCTCCGGCGTATTCATATCGCCGTGCGCGTCAAACCAAATCACGCCGACGCGCTGTTCGTGCTTGCGGTAATAAGCCGACAAACCCGCGACGCTGCCTGCCGCAATCGAATGATCGCCGCCCAACACGATGGGGATCGAGCCTGCGTCGAGTGCGGCTTCGACTTGATCGGCGAGTTTCTGACAGGCGGCGGCAATTTCAGGCAGGTACTTAGCGCGCGGATTCACGACCTGCATCATCTCGGCATTGCGCACCAGGATGTTACCGACATCCGTGATGTCATAACCAAGCTGGCGCAGACGTTCGTTGAGTTCGGCGACGCGGACGGCGCTCGGCCCCATGTCTACGCCACGGCGGTCTGCGCCTAAATCCATTAACACGCCAATGATCGTGGCTTTCTGTCTTGGGTTCAGCATAAAGAGTTCTCTCGGATGCGCCGCAGTATAGCCGTCTGCACGGCGGCGTAGAAACCGGCAGGATTCGTTCTTGCCGCGCACGAAAGCAGGGGCGTATATTGCGCGTCACACCAATTCAAATGCCCCTCCAGTTTGGCCTTTCATCGCCCCGCGAATATACGGAGTTGTGGTTATGATCTCTTACGTGCGCAGGTTGTCAGTGGTCGTTCTCTTATTGCTGCTCGCCTATGCCGGAGCAGCCTCACGAAATCTTTTCGCGCGTGATGCGAGTGCGCAAACGATTGCCGTCGTGTCTGCCGCTTCTTATTCGCCGTGGCAGGTCACGCAGGGAGCGATTGCGTCGGTTTTCGGAGCAAACCTCGCCACTGCGTCCGTAGCGGCAGGAGACGCTGACCCGCGCACGCCGGGCATTCAACTGCCTACGACGCTCGGCGGTGTGAGCTTGCGCATAGGCGGCACGGCGGCTGGATTATTTTACGTCTCGCCCGGCCAGATCAATTTTCTCGTACCCGACCAAATCAGTTTCTATTCAGAACGCCCTGATTGGACCGACGTGGAAGTTCGCACCAACAGCGGCGTGACCGTGGCGGCGGCGATCCAGATACAAAAATTCGGGTTGAGTTTGTTTTCCGCCGACGGCACCGGACGTGGCGTGCCTGCGGGTTGGTTGTTGCGCGTGAAAACCGACGGCACGCAAACCATGTTACCGTTGGGACAACTCGATCCGCTCACCAACAAATTGACAGCACGCGCCCTTGATTTAACCCCGACCAGCGAGCGTGTGTTTCTAGTGTTGTTCGGAACGGGGCTGCGCAACGCCCCCGATCAGAATAACGGTGGCAACGCGAATGAGAGCGTGCGTCCTTTGCTCAACGGCTATCCGGTCATTCCGCTTTACGCCGGAGCGCAAGGCGCTTTTCCGGGACTGGATCAGATCAATCTCGAAATTCCGCGTGCCTTGCCTGCCGTGCCTACGCTGGCGCTGTCAGTGAACCAGCAAACCTTCGACTTCCCCTTCGTCTTGCCACCGTTGGTACAAAACAGTTGGTCGTCGGTTGGACTTTCCGCCCGCGCCATTAACAGTCTGGCGACCAGCGATGGGTGGTGGCTGGCCGGTACGCCCACCGGACTTTTTCGCTCAGAAGACAACGGCAAAAACTGGCGGCGCATCGGCATCGCCAATCTCAGCGAAGAACAAAACATTTCTGCCGTAGCGGCAGCGGCTTCGGGTGAGTACAGTTTTTACCTCGCCACCGAAGGTCGCGGCACTTGGGCTTCCATTGATGGAACCAACTGGTCAGACGCGCAATACTCTTACGGCGTGGGTGGCCTTCCGATTTCACTCGACCGCAAGAAAATTATTTCGTTGAGCGTCCAGTCTTCCGTTTATTTCGGCACGGATGGCGAAGGCGTTTTCGCACGGGTATGCGGCGGCGGCCAACATCCTGAAACGCCGCCCTATTGTGTTTACCGACAAACCAATCAGGGCTTGTCCAACTTGCGCGTCTCAGCCCTCACGCAACGCAACAATGAGGTGCTGGCCGGTACGTTGGGTGGCGGCGTCTTTTACCTCTCGGATCGCGCGGCGCAATGGACGGCGTTAAATCAGGGGCTGCCGAACAACGTCGAGGTTTATGCCTTCACGGCGTTTCGGGATTTTATCTGGGCGGGAATAAGTGCCGGGCTGTTT
>JABFSD010000125.1 GCA_013140935.1 Acidobacteriota bacterium | reverse complement strand
GGCAACAGTGGCCCGCTCAAGGTGTAAGGTCCGGGTACGCTGGCCTTGAGGGCGGGGCCGCGCGGCGCGAGTCGTTGCAAGCGTTGGAATTCGGCAACTACGCCGAGGCCCTGCGGCGCGCGCAACTCGCCGGTGATGGCGTGCTTCCCGCGTTGATCGTGCGCGGGCGGCCCGAAACGGCGCGGCGGTTCGGCTTCCAGTTCGATGCCGCTCAGATAGCCGTAAAACGACAGATTGAAATCGAGCCGCGTCTGTTCGCCGTCGGTGATGACGTCGAGTCCGGCGGCGACTTGATCGTGAATCGCAGCGATCACGGCATCGTCCTGCAATTCAGCGCGATCAGCCGAACCGAATTGATCGAGATGCGTGACGGCAAACTCCAGCCAGCCGGGTAACGGATAACTGCCGATAACGGTAGTGCGTAATGGTCTTTCCTGCATAATTTAAAAATAGACAGGATTGACAGGATTTTCAGGATTTACGGGATGAGATTTTAGTAGTTATCACTTGCTCGCTGTCGGTGTCACTCATTGCCCCTTGCCAATTCAGCATTGCCAATTGATAAGCAAAGAAAGGCTTTTCTTTCTGCTTATCAATTGGCAATGGGTAATGCTCAATGGGCAATCCATTCCCTTGAATCATCCTGTCAATCCTGCAAATCCTGTTAATCCTGTCCAATTCAATTTACTGATAAAGATGAGCGAGGCTTTTGCGATAGTCTTCGTAAAAGCGTTCGAGTTGTTCCGCGGCGCTGGTGTTGCCGACGAATTGGTGGCTGGGCAGCAACGTAGGTTTTACGCCGCGTTCCAACAACAATTCCGCCGTGCGTACGCGCAGCATGTTGATGATCATTCCGCCCGTCACGGTTGACGTAGGCCCCGTGCGCCATTCGAGGCCGGGCAATTCGACGACGCAATCGCCGGGCGGGCAGCCGTTGTCAATGACGAGGTCGGCTACGTCAATGAGCTTGTGGCCGGAGGAGTGCGCGGGCACTGACTGTTCGCAATGCGCGCGCGAACATACGCCGATGACGGGCAGGCCGCGTTGCTTTGCGCCGAGCGCCATTTCGACGATGACGGGACGAATGCCCGAAGTCGAAATCACGATCATCGCGTCGTGCGCGCCGAACTTGAAACCTTTCAAAATCTCATCGGCATAGCCTTCATATTTTTCGAGATGCAGCGGCGCGCGTAAGCCGTTGGTGCCTACGATGCTAGCGTGGTTTGAGAGCGCGAGTTCGACCAGCGCGACCCAACCGACAAAGCAACCCTGTCGCGGCGTCATCTCTTCGCACATCATCCGCGAATGGCCGTTGCCGAATAAGAAAACCAGTCCGCGTTGCGCGATTGATGTGGCACAAATTTGCGCGGCGCGTTCGATGTTTTGTGTTTGCGTTTCGCGCAGGTGATGCAAGAGCGCGAGCGTTTTGTCGAAGTAAGTTTCAGCAGCAGTCATCTAGTTCTTTATAAATTTGGTGGGACAGGATCGTATCCTGTCCCACGAGTGTCATGCGCGATGAGTGGGACAGGATACGATCCTGTCCCACCAAGCTCAGCCAATCAATTTGCGCACCGTGCCGGGCGCTATCGGCTTGCGCTCACGCGCGCTCGCCACGGCGGCAAAGCACAGCGCGAGGCTTTGCAAATTATCACGCGCGTTGTTGGCGGGCGGGCGGTTTTCTTCGATAGCGCAGAGCAATTCAGCCAGCGCGCCGTGAAAGCCTTGCACGAACCACGTACCTTTCAGCGTTGGCGATGCCGTGCCCGCCGCTGTATGCAACGTCACGAGCTGTTCTGACAAGCTCGGCCCTACGCTCATCAGCGTGCCCAACGTACCCGCGACGACGGTTTTGTCTTCCTGCCCGTACGCAACGTTTGCGTTGAAATTGAGCGCAGCCGTGCCGCCGTCGAATTCGATCAGCGCATGCGCGAGCATTGGCACGCGCGCTTGCTGTCCGGCAGCCAGCAGGTTGATCGCATAGACCGATTGCGCCGCGCGTCCGGCAAAAAAAATCGCCGCCATATCAAACCAGTGAATGCCGAAATCAGTCAGCAACAATGAGGCAATTTGCTGAAAGGGCGTACCGATGATCCAAGTGTGATCCCAGTGCAAAGTGAAATTCACGCTTTGCACTGCGCCAATCAATTCGGCTTTGATCGCGCAATTCATATAACTGAAATGCGGCGCCCAGCGTCCGTTTTGATTGACGGCGAGTTTGACGCCTTGCGCGTCGGCGAGATCGCACAGGCGCGTGCCAATGTCCAAATCAGTGACGAAAGGTTTTTGGCTGAGTACGTGTTTGTGCGCGCGCAAGGCGGATTCGATCAACGAGACGCGGTCAGCGGGGTGCGTAGTGATGTCTACGACCTCGATGTCTGCGCGATTGAAGATATCCTGCGCGTTCGTCGTAACGAATGCGTCGGGGAAGAATTGCGCTTGATAGCGTTGCGCTTTGTCGAGCGTATGATCGCAAAGCGCGACGATTTGATAGCCCGCTTCTTTGTAAGCATTCAACTGTTGTCCCGCGATGCCTCCGCAACCAATCACGCCGATGCGCGGCCAATAGCTTTGAAGATAGCGTTGCGGTTCGCGCGGCAGATAAGGCAAGTCGGGCGCGACGATGACATTCGTCTCAGCAACTTTGCTCAAGCCGTAATCGTTTTGCAGTTTTGCTTTTTCCATAGAGAGCGCCGGTGAGTCGTAGAACAAGATGTCATCTTGTTCTACGA
>JABFSD010001174.1 GCA_013140935.1 Acidobacteriota bacterium | reverse complement strand
GATTACCTGCTGTCGAAACGCAATACGTTGAGCGTGAATTACAATCAAGGGCAGAGCCGCACGATCAACCGCGAATTCGCCGTGCGCTTTGAAGGCGGACGCGGCGTCAGCACTTTTACGTTACCCGAACGCGGCTCTGATTCGTTCAACAGCGATCACACGCTGCGCATCGCTGAAACGTTTATCGTCAACGCGCGCCTGTTGTTTGAGACGCGCGTGCAACTTGAATACAGCCGCAATCGCGCCGAAGCCAACGCGAGCGGCGTTGCCATCAACGTATCCGGCGCTTTCCTGGGCGGAGGCGCTACGTGCTGTCCCAGCCGCAACACCAACAGCGGCGGCGAATGGCAGCAATACCTCACGTGGTCGCGCAAGACGCATACGTTGCGCGGCGGCTGGCAGCAGGAATACGACCGTGTCAGTGATTTCAGCGCGACCAATTTCAACGGCACGTTTACGTTTGCGAACCTGAATCAATACGCGCTGGCGCTCGCCGGACCAGGCCGCGCGCAACAGTTCTCGCTCAATCGCGGCAATCCGCAACTGGATTATTCGATGTGGCGTTCGGCGTGGTTCGTCAACGACGACTGGCGGCTGAACAATCGCTTGACGCTCTCACTCGGCTTGCGCCACGAATTCCAAACGCAACTCGGCGACGCGAACAATTTCGCGCCGCGCATCGGCCTTGCACTCGCGCCCAGCAAAGGCCGCAAGACTGTCATCCGTTTTGGCGGAGGCATTTTTTATAACCGCTTGCTCGGCAATCTTTTTGAAAACACGTTGCGGTTTAACGGCGTCAGGCAACAAAGCATCGTGATCGCCAACGCGCAATTCCCCGATCCGTTCGTCGGTAATCCCGTCATTCAAACGCAAACGCGCAACACGATTCGCCGTACGCTCGATCCGTCTTTGCACGCGCCGCAAACGATCAGCTTTTCGAGTTCGCTCGAACGCCAACTGCCGCTCGGCCTCACGACTTCGACGACGTATACGTTTAGTCGCGGCTTGCACCAATTCCGCACGCGCAACGTCAACGCGCCGCTCAACGGCGAATTCCCGCTGGGCGCAGCGACCGGTGCGCTCTATCAAATCGAATCGTCAGCGAGTTCGCGGCATCACTCGATTCTCACGCGCGTGGATCGCCGCTTCGGACGCGCGATGATGGTAATCGCCAATTACACGCTGGCCTGGACCAACAGTGATTCCGACAGCGCGAACGCGCTGCCCGCGAATAGTTACGACGTGCGCAGCGAATGGGCGCGCGCGCTGACTGATCGTCGCCATTATTTTTACGTCACGGGTCGCGTGCGCTTGCCGTGGAATGTGATTCTTGCGCCTACGGTCACGGCGCTATCGGGCACGCCGTTCAATATCACGAGCGGCTTTGACGCAAACGGCGACACCAGTTTCACCGACCGCCCCGGCGGTTTGCGCCGCAACAGCGACTTGCCCGCCAGCCTTTACGCGCTAATTCCGAACGGCAATCGCTGCGTGCAAAACTGCCAGGCGGGCGGACAGGCCGTCACGTTGTTGCAATACCTGCAACGCAATCATCCCGACGGAGTGCGCGCTGAAGGCCCCGGCTCGTTCAACGCGAGCATGCGTTTGAGCAAATCATTCAGCTTCGGCAAGCGCACGCTGACAGCGGCTGATCGCGCTGCGCAACGTAATGACAAAGGACGCGCAACCAATCCGCGTGTCGCTAACAAAACAGAAAAGGTTGCCGCCAAAGCTACGACGGGCGCAGACCGCGAGACGGGACGCTTCAACCTGCAATTCAGCGTACAAATTTCCAACCTCTTCAACCGCGTCAACTTCGGGCAATTCGGCGGCGTACTCGGCTCGCCTTACTTCGGCTTGCCCAACAGCGCCAGTGGCGCGCGGGCGTTTGAGTTGAGTACGCGCTTTAGTTTTTAGCGTATCGCCTGTTTGCTTGTCGCGTTTGCCATGGCTCATTACAATGCGCTCGCCCTGATTCAATTCCGTCGTTCAGCCCGCCTTATGAACAAGCATTCGCAACAACACGGTGACCGCAACGTCATTGCCGACGCCGTTGAACAAAGCATCATTATTACGGGCAACCATAATCAGGTCACGGTTGCCGCCTCAAACACGCGCGCCTTACCGTCACAGCGCATCGCCGAATTGTGGTGCGCTTACACCGCGCAACTCGAAAGCAAAGTCAGCACCGTTCGCATCTTCGGCGTTCAACGTCCGTATCCGCTCGATCAGGTATTTGTCGAACTCTCGCTCAACGAAGATTACGAACGCCGTCCGCCGCAAGCCGAGTTTATGGGTTTGATGGATAGCGAATTGCGCCGCATGCGTTCCGTCTTCGGCGACGCAGAGCGGCTGCCCGATGAAGACGATCCGACTCTACGCCATCGCACTCCGACCAAACGCACGATCAACCCCGACGAACTGTTGCGCCGCCACACGCACGCCGTCATCACCGGAGCGCCCGGTTGCGGCAAGACGACGTTGCTTCGCTATCTGGCTTGGCAAACGCTCAAACAATGGCACAACGCGTTCGTAGTTCCGCCTTCAGGCGGGCGCAGCGGCGCAGCCGCTCCTAATCAGTTCGCCAGCGAATCACACCCGCCTGAAGGCGGAACTACGAACGCGCCTCTCCCGGTTTTTCTCGAACTCAAACAACTCACCGCCATAACCTTTCAACAAGCTGAAGGCCAACTCGAAGACCTGCTGTTCACCGCCGCCATCGCCGCGCGCATCAAGCC
>JABFSD010000544.1 GCA_013140935.1 Acidobacteriota bacterium | reverse complement strand
ATTTTATGGGGCTGATCCGATGACGTTGGCGACTTCGTTGGGCGGCGTCAGCGTGACCGTCAACGGCCAACCCGCGCTGTTGCAATTTTCCAGTCCGATTCAGATCAGCATTCTCGTCGCACGCAACACGCCGCTGGGCGCAGCGGAAGTCATCGTCACCAATGCCGACGGACGCAAAGCGCGCGGCACGATGGAAGTCGTGAGTTACGCGCCGGGCATTTACACCGCGACGCTCAAGGGGCAAGGCACGCCGGGCGGCTATGCGACCTTCGATAACGAACATTTTGAACCGTTAAGCAATGCCGACGGCACGGGACATCCGATTGAGGCGGGTACGGCAGAGCGTTCCAATCAAATCACAATCTTCGCCACTGCCATTCGCGGCGTACCAACCGAAAATCCGAACGATGAAAACGGCGTCGCCGAAGCCGTAAAAATTTTCGTGCAAGGCTTGCCGGCGCGTGTTCTTTACGCCGGACCGGTTCCGGGCATTGCGGGCATAGACCAAATTCGTTTCGTCCTGCCGCCACAAGTCGCGGGGCTGACTTCGGCGACCTTGCGCACCGTGGTCGGCGAAAAATCGGCCAACTTTCTCAAGCTGCAAATCGTGCCGCGTGTCGTGCCGGAAGCCTTCGCCGAACTCGAACCCGAAGTCGAGAACGTCGGCTATCTCACGACGCAAGATCGCCGTATGACGGGTGACAACGGATCCGGCCAATCTTATTTTTTCGACGGTTACCGCATGTATTTGCCAGCCGACACGAACGTTGCGGTTGAATTGTATTCGGTGCAATTCGACGCGGCGGCGATTCTTTATCGGCGCATGCCTGACGGTTCGCTCGCTTATGTCGCGGCGGACGACCAGACTTATGGAATGGATGAAACGCGCGATTTGAATCACGCGCTCTTGCTCACGCGCGTCGCCGAAGCGGGCGAGTATGTGTTGTGCGTGACGAGCGCGGCGGCTGATCCCGGCGGCACGGGCCGCTACACCATGCGCTGGCGGTCGCAGGGCTATCAGGTGCAGCCGATTTTTTACGGCGCGACCATCGGCGGCGTATTCACCAACAAAGACATTCGCACGGGCGGCGGCAATACGCTTGATGCGTTTACCTTTACGGGGCACGCAGGCGACGTGGTCAAGGTGCAGGTGAGCGGCACGAACTTCGACCCGTTCATCATCCTGAATCGCAACAACGGCGATTACGTGACTGAAGACGACAACAGCGGCGGCGGCAAGAATGCCGAACTCATCGTTACGCTGCCCGCGACCGGGCGCTATATGCTTTACGTGACGCCTTATGAAACGTGGCGCGGCGGCAATTACACGCTCAAGCTCACCAGTCAGGGTACGGCAGCCGTGACCGACGAACTGAAAACCGAAGCGGCGGTTGCCGGACGTTATTGGGGCGGCAACAGCCGCACACTGAACTCGACGCATTTCGCCGCGCGCCGCATGGTTCCTGAATAACGGGTCTGAATAACGCAAAGCCGTAGCACAAGATGGCATCTTGTGCTACGGCTTTGTCAGTGACGCGGTGTTGCCGCCGCCGCCCGCGCCGTTTTGAACTCCTTGATAATCGCCTCTGCCAAATTCGGTTCGATCTCGCCGCCCAACGAACTCGCCGTCGTACTTCCCACGATGCGTTTAGAGCGCGGTTCCATCATCGTGCAGGTGCACCGGGTCGTCAGCACCTTGCGCGTAATTTCCATCACCAGATCCGCGTATTTTTCTTCGCGCGTAATTTCCAAACCCAGATCGCCGAACTCTTTGCGCTTGAGCAATTCGCGTTCGAGCTTGTCGGCATTAAACCAGGTCGAACGTGCTTTGAAATGCAACAGCCGCGCGTATTTCATCACTTCGCGCGCAGGCAGTTCCGGCAACCGGTCGCGCGGATCGTCAACCTCTTTTTGGGGGTCTTCTTTGGCTGGTTCTTCCGGCAGCTTGGGATGCGGCGTTTGTGCCGGAGATGAATTTACGAAGGCGATGCTCAATAATGCGAGCGTCAATATCCCACCGAAAATTTGTCTGCGCATGATGTCTCCTTGCTGAACGCGATTCGGGATTGAATCGCTCGCCGCCAACATAAGCAGCGGCTCGGCAGGAAGACGAAAGGGCTGTGACGCTTTTTGCGTAAGCGCATTCGTCCGTGCGACTGACACAAGCAAGAAAAGGGTTTTCATGATGAACCACCAAACGGCAGTTAAACCGTTCAAAAATCTGCGCTGGTATATCGGCGGATTGCTCTTTCTCTCGACGGTCATCAATTACATTGACCGCCAGACCTTGAGCGTACTCGCGCCTTACCTGAAGGCGGACTATCAATGGAGCAATACCGATTTCGCGTGGCTCATCATCGCCTTTCGTATCGCGTATTCGTTCGGCCAACCCGTTGCCGGGCGCCTGCTTGACCGGCTCGGCACGCGGCGCGGCTTGAGTTGGGGCGTGGCGTTTTATTCCGTCGCCGCGATGCTGACTTCGTTGGCGACGGGCTTTCGCAGCTTTGCGTTCTTTCGCTTCCTGCTCGGCGCGGGCGAAGCGAGCAACTGGCCGGGCGCAACCAAAGCCGTCGCCGAATGGTTTCCCAAACGCGAATCGGGCTGGGCCGTGGCCGCTCTTTGACAGCGGCTCTTCGATTGGCGGAGCCATCGCGCCTTTTCTGGTCTTGTGGGCTTATCACACCTTCGGCAATTGGCGTCCAGCGTTCATCATCACGGGTGTATTGGGTTTCGGCTGGC
>JABFSD010001202.1 GCA_013140935.1 Acidobacteriota bacterium | reverse complement strand
CATTGATGATCAACGGTTGCCGATGAGTTACGCGAACTTTTACCTCGCCAACGAGCAGGTGCTGCTGCCGACTTACCGCGACCCGAACGACGCGCGCGCGTTAGAGATTTTGCAACGCTGCTTCCCTAACCATCGCGTCGTAGGCATTGATTGCAAGGATTTGATTTGGGGCTTGGGCTCGATTCACTGCATATCGCAGCAACAACCCGTCGTATGAGTATGCCGAACGCTAACAACTATAACTATCAAAGACACCCATTGCGGACGCTCGCGCTGAATTGACGGTAATTTTCATTTGTCTAGCGAAACAGAAAAATTATTTAACGAGGCTAAGCTTATTCGATCTGGTTTCGACGTATTTTATTTTCTCGTTTTGACTTAATGAGATCGCTTGAATTTCAGTTGTTTGAAAGAGGAAGCTCTTGGTTGAACCTTTATATACGCGTAAAAGCCTTCCGCCATATATTTTTAATAGTTTGTTTGCTGTCTCAGAAATTTTTGGCAATGGCAGTTCGTCTTGCAAATATGCTACGTAATATGTAGTGCTTTGGTTAATAGTCCGACGAAATTTATTCTGTTCTTTATCAGAATCAGAACCCTGTTTTATATCTCCCAGAGGACTACTTACTGAATCAGGCACAATACGTTCAACTCTGGAATCTAGTTTAAGTTTAGACAGCGACAATTCATCCGCTATGATTGCAAATCCTTTAAAGGGGCATTTCTGGCATGAATATACATGTTTGACCGCTATTTTATAAATCTTGGAAAGTTCACTAGCCATGCTTTCTACTTCTGAATCAAGAACGCTATTTTTCAGTATCACTACATACCTATCACTAGCTTGGCTAGGAATTTGCCCATAATACCGCTGGGATGCCATAGACGCTCCCTCTTCAAAAAATCTCTCGCACTGCTTATTGAGATTCTTTCTGCATGCCCGCTCGGGAAAATATTTTTGTTGACAATAACATCCAATAACCAGACAAAAAAATACGAATAATTTCATGGCACTCTACCGTTAAAACAAAGGAAGTGAACCACGGCGGCGCTCATCGCGCCGCACGCCGATTTTGGGATAGTGACTTCTGACCGCCACCAACAAGGCGAAGTCACCTCCCCTATGGAAGTACTTCGTTTGGGATTTGGCGACCACCGCCAAAGGCAAGTGGCGTTCTGTTAGTAAAAGCAGGGCAAGAAGCTATCTCACCCTACTTTCTGCGCATAGCTCAATATGATTTTTATCACTTCAATAAAGTTAGCGTGTGGTGACCGCAACGGCATTGGATAGCTGTCCATCCACAGTAACTATAACATCAAGTTGTCCGCGACCAGCGAGCGAGCGCGGCAACGCAACGTTCACTTGATCTAGGCCTTGATAGCCAGGAGCGAGGTTAGCGTAAAGCACGGACACATTGAGGCCGCCAACTGTACATCCTACCCCTGTCGGAGGTGCAGAAGCAACACGAGTTCCTCGAATACCTGTGCCATACAAAATTAAGAACAACTGATCCGTTGACGGACCAAAATCTATAGGCACAGCGACGTATCGATTCAACGCTGAATCAAATACGGCCACTGACTCGTAACTTTGAGACCCATCTTGCCTGATACGAAGGAGTATGGCAGAGGCAAGGCCTTGACCGTCACCACTCGTGGAAAATAATCCCGGCGCGACAGTTGCGACTTCTACCACACCTGAGCCGAACGCACCGTCGCTGGCATATATGTCAACAACAGCCTGCCCAATGTTAGTTGAAGGAACAACAAAATTGATTTGAGTAGGAGAGACTCCAAGTATTGTGGCTAAGGTGTTGTTTACTCTTACGGCTACCGTCGCCCCTAAGTCTTCACCAAAAAGAGCAACTATACTATTGGGTGCAATCTTATTCCCATAGCTGGCAGCGTTCACTGATGCAACAGACCTGAACCGAGAATATAAAAGACGATTTGGAGAGCCTGCTCCCAACGTTGCCGCATTAAGCCTATTTGGCGTCGCGTTGCGAATGAGCGTAGTCTCAACAAAGACTGGTAGCGCTGGGATCATCCTTGCCAGAAACACCGCCGCAACTCCAGTTACAAAGGGGGACGCAATGGAAGTTCCTCGGTAAATATCATATCCGATAGCTCCAGTATCCGCCGCTGCTGATGCAACATTAATATCTTTTCCAGGAGCAAAAAGATCTAGACTTGTGCCCGTATTAGAAATTATATTGCCATCAATTAGTCTTTGGTCGGAAGCATTCGATGCCCCTACACAGATAATCCGACTTAACCTTTGGGGGGTGTAGTTGCTAGCATTAAGTCCCGCATTGCCAGCGGAGACGACCACAGTAAAGCCATTATTAATGGCGCTGTTTACTACTTGATCAAGGTCAGTAGCTTGATTGTTCGGGTCTGCAATACTATAAGAAAAATTTATTACTGCTGGTCGAATTCCGTTCTGAATCACCCAATTGAACCCAGCAATCATATCTGAGCGGTAGGCTTGAGGCTGGGGAAATAGTCTTGCATCTGCAATGCGCACAGAATAGACCCTTGCATCTTTGGCCACTCCGAGAATGTTCCCTGCTGCTACACTAGCGATTGCGGTGCCGTGTCCATTAATATCCACGTCAATATACCCATCTGTAGGTATGTCCTTTCCAGCGAACGCTCGACTACCAAGATTGCCAGGAAGCCTAAACTGTTCATGCGTGCGGCGTATTCCAGTGTCAAGGACGTAAATTCTTGCACCTGCGCCTGCAGAGTAATACTTAAATTTACCATCTAATTGAAAAGCGCGCTCATCAATACGATCTAGCCCCCAAGGGGCAAAATCCTGCGTTATGATCCCTCCCTGATCAGGAGCAGTAACAGCGCCTAAAGATTCGCTGACAGAATCAGGCACTATGGATTTAATGCGCGGATCCTGACTCAATTCAATCGCCTTCTCTTCGGATGCCTGGATCACGAAGCCCTTAAATCCAAACTTGAAAACATGTTTGACCGTCGCCGAGTATTTTCGCCGCGCATCATCCGCTAATCCATCTATGACCGTGTCTTTAGTATTTTCCTCGACAGCTACTATATACTGCCCGGGAACGGCGTTCGGTATCTTCTGTCGATCTATCAGCTTCGAGGTTTTTTGATTCGTTGGCTGCGCCGAAGCAGTTGCAATCAGAAGTGCAAGTAGGCAAAGAATCAGTGACGAGTGACGAGTGACGAGTGACGAGTGACGAGTGACGAGTGACGAGTGACGAGTGACGAGTGACGAGTGACGAGTGACGAGTGACGAGTGACGAGTGACGAGTGACGAGTGACGAGTGACTGGCTATGCTTCATATTGAACTCCTTGCTTTGGCCAACAAAAACTAACTTCTAGTCTTACGTTTCATAAGACTACTAGAGTGACGTTAAAGAAAAATGACTGATGACATAAGCCAAAGAACAAGCCAACGTCGTGGATCATATGTCGGTGTAGGATATTCGTCAATTGTATAAAAACTCCTTCGGCAAAGAATGGCTATGAACGTGAGCGATATATCGCTCTGTATGCATTACTATGAGTGCTACTCCAGAAAACATGGCTACTTATCAAAACGGCGTCCGCCGTGTGCTGTGGATTACGCTCGCCCTCAACCTAGCGGTCGTTGTCGGCAAGTTGATCGCAGGTCTCGCCGCCAACAGCTTAAGCGTCATCAGCGACGCGATTCATTCGTCGGTGGATTCGCTCAACAACATCGTCGGCCTAGTCGTCATCAAATACGCCACCGCCGAACCGGATGACGAGCATCCTTACGGCCATGCGAAATTCGAGACGTTGGCGGCCTTTGGCATTGCGGGCTTTTTGTTCGTGACGTGTTACGAATTGTCGAAAAGCGCGGTGTTCCGTTTGATGGGCGATGCACATCCTGCGCCTGAAGTGACGTGGCTCACGGTGGCGACGATGGTCGTGACGATTGCCGTGAATGTCTTCGTCACGGTTTATGAAAAGCGCGAAGGCGAACGTTTGCAGAGCGATTACCTGATCGCCGATGCGGCGCATACGCGCAGCGACGTGCTGGTGAGTTGCGGCGTATTGGCGGGATTGTTTTTAGTAAAGTTCGGTTGGGTCTGGTTCGACCCGCTGGTGTCGCTGTTCGTAGCCGTAATGATCGCTGCGAGTGGCTATCAGATTTTCAAGGCGACGATTCCCGTACTGGTAGACGCCGCGCCGATTCCGCCGCAACGCATCGCCGAAGTCGTGCAGATGGTTTCAGGCGTACACTCGGCGCACGACATTCGTTCGCGCACGCACGGCGGCGCGATTTTCATCGAGATGCACTTGCACATCGCGGCAGACGAAGAACACGATTCTGTTCGCGCACACGACATTACCGAAGAAGTCGAGCGGGCGTTGGAAACCGCCTTTGGGCATGTGACGGCGACGATTCACGTCGAACCGTTAGCCGTGCATGAAATGAGTTGAGAAGATGCTATGCGTTACGCCACAGATCGTAAATCGTTGGAGCGGGATTGTGATTCAGAGTTTTCTTCCTTCGTAAGTAAACCTACGACAACGCTCAAGGTTGCGCTCTGCGCAGGAAAACGTCCCACGCCCAGCGGCTAACTTGAAATCCTTTGGTATCTTTAACTTTGGCTCTATACACAACCCGATTTTCACGTGTATCCATTCGCCTTGAATCTTTATAATGGAGATGTTGCTGCCGTTTTTGGCGTAAGTCAGCCGCCGGATAGAGTCATAACCGAACGCAGTCGCACCCATCGTGTTGTGGGTCATTGAGGAAAGACGATCAAGCGCGCCATAAAGATAAGTCGTTTGGCTCGCGCCCATCGTCATGCTCGTGCGGTTGTTGTTGTGATCATAGCCGTAACTGATGGCCTGTCCCCATACATCGGTCGTGCCGGTCACGCGGCTGCGCGGGTCGAGCGTGAACGTGACAGTGCCGTTGGGGTTGGCGGCGCTGGTCATGCGTCCGGCGGTGTCATAGCCGAACGTAACCGTGCCGCCATCGGCATAAGTGATGGTGTCGAGCCGATTGAGGTTGTTGTAAGCATAAGTAGTGACATCGCCTCTGGCGTCGATGCGCGTGAGGCGATTGCCGTACAATTTGAAACATGAGGAATCGTGCCTGATTTGCTGTTTCAATTTTTCCTGAACCACTCACTGTATATAGCGGTTCTATGAAAGGGAGCTGTCAAGGAAAACACTTCCCCTGACCTGGCCGTCATCGTTTTTTTCTGACAGCCAGGTCAGGGGAAGTGTTTTCCTTGACAGCTCCCTTTCATAGAACTGCTATAAGTGGATGAAAGCGTGCCCAACACGCTGGTCAGCGTCAGCACGTTTCCGTCAGTGTCATAAACAAACGTCGTCACGCGCAACGCCGGGTCGGTCATGGTGCTGTCAGTGGCATAAGTCGTCACCAGTAAGCCCTCGACGCTGTCGCGCTCGATGCGGGTGATGCCGTGCAAATTAATGGGCGCAATCGGGCAGCCCGTGCCGTTGCAAGTGGCGTTACCCGGATTAGTGAAAAAGATTTTCGTCACACGCCCCAACGCATCGGTGATGTGGGTTTCGCCTTGTTCGCCCGGCGCGAGCGCGCCTGAGACCGGTTCGCGGACGTAATCGTAAGTGACTTTGTCTACGCCGCCGTCGCGGTCAATCGAGAGCACGCGATTGTTGGCGTCGAGCGTCCAGCGCATCAGGATGTGATTCATCGCGTTGCGCACCAGGCTCAGATGGCTGGCGTAAGTGTGTTTATATTGCGAGCCGTCGGCAAACGTCACTGTGGCGTGGTTGAAGCCCGAATAAGTGTGCGTAGCCACGGTGTCGCCGTTAAACGTGATGTTTCTGACGTGGGGGCCAGGGTTGATGCCGCCGAAATAATTGACCACATATTCGCGGCCAAAGGGATCGGTGACTTTGGTGACGCGATTGACGCCGTCGCGTGTCAAGGTGAGCGTGGCGTTGTTGCGGTCTTTCACCGAGATGAGATGTCCGGCGGTGTTGAAGTTATAGACCCAGCCGTTTTTGAGCGTGAGTTTATAACCGCCCGGCGTCGAGATGCCGCCTTGAACGAACACCAATCCGGCGGTGAAATGTTGGGGCGAAAGCAGCGTGTAACCCGTGCCCGCGCCGTCAATGTCGTAATAAACGCTCAATCCGTCTTCGCGCAGCAAACGCATCTTGGTGCTGGTGACGGTGATGAGCGATACGTCAAAGAGCGAAGTCCAGCCGTAGCCGAAATGGCCGTCGCGTTTCAGGTTCTTGTTGTAATGTAGAACCTGCTCGTCCTCAACATCGGCGATGCGCCGGTGCTGTTGGGCAACGAAGGCGGCAATAAAAATAACTGGCTCGGCATTGAGTGAGTGGCGAAGAAAAGCCATCCGCTGGGCGTAAGCGTTCCGCTGGCTGAGTTAAAATAGCTGCATCCGCTCATCGGTTCGATTGCGCTAAATTGTAACGGCCCGCCGATAGAATTATCGGCGGGCCGTCATGCTTATAGGACGGTTGACATTACTGCTTGCCGTCGTCCTTGCCATTCTGTTTCATCTGGTCACGAAACAGATTGAGCAACAACAACGTACCGATTCCGCCGCCGCCTTCGCCGTTGCCGCCGCCCGTAGCCATTATGTCGGGCGTGATGCGTACGCCTTTTTCGCCGATGACTTTGAGGGTTTCGATGAGGGAGACACCTTGCGCGCCGAGGGCGTTGACTTGTTCGCGGTAAGCGACGCCTTGCGCTTCGCCCATCAGGCGCACCTTTTCAGCTTCGGCCTGACCGGTTTGCCGTATGTATGCGGCCTCGCCTTCGCCTTCTGACTTGCGCTGTTCAGCGCGACGGCTGGCGATGTCTACGCCGACCGTAGCTTCCATCAACGCCTTCTGGTTGTTGGCGTGCGCGCGCGTCTTTTCGAGTTCGATGCGCTTGGTTTCGGCTTCGCGTTGCGCGTCATACATCGTCTGGCTTTGTTCGGCCAGAATTTTTTCGGTCTGCGTTTTCATCAACTCTTCGGGCAAGCGAATGTGGCAGATGAGTACGTTGACCACGTCTACGTGATATTTGAGCAAGTGTACGCGGACGCGAGCTTCGGCGCGTTCTTGTTCCTCGTGGCGGTTTTGCAGATAAGCCATCGCGGACGATTCGCTGGCCTGATTGCGGAAGATCGAATCAATCAGCGGATGCATCACGTTTTGCACGAGCCGCTCAATCGAACCGATTTTGGCGACCATAAAGGGCGCGTCTTCGGGTTTGACGCGAAAGACGACGCGCACTTCAAGCCGCATGGCGAAACCGTCTTTCGAGATGACCTCGAACGGGTCGAATGAATTCTTGAGGTCTTCCGCCGTCCACTCGACGGTTTGGTTCGTCGTCAGAATGATGACGGGCGTGACGGCCAGCGTGTTGAGGTAATAACGACCGGGGCCGACGACCGTTTCCTGTATGCCGCGAAAGCCTTCGGGCACGACATAAGCCTCGTGTGCGCCTTGATCGAGGCGCTTGTCGGCGGGGTCAGAGATTTTCAGTTCCTGTTCGATTTCGGCCAGGTCGTCACCTTTCTGACCATCGAGTTGATCGAGGTGCGCGGCGGCAACGGCGAGTTGTTCGCGCTCTTCGCGTTCGAGTTTTTCGCGCACCTTAGCGGCCATAGCCTTGCGAATTTCTTGTGTCGGGTCTTTGCCTACGTTTGAAACGATGACGGCGACTTCGCCGGGTTTAATCTCGTTGGCCTTTTCAGGAATGATCTTGAACAGCAACGGATTGATGTAATAGATGCCGGGCAACAGCAAATCTTTTTGCGGGCCGCGTTGTCCGCCCAACTGAATGAAAGCGTGACTGGCTTGAAAGTTCTTGTGGCCCACGACGGGGGTCGCCACATAATCGCGCGGGTCGAGCGGCGCGCCGTCCAAGGCTTCGACCAGGCCGATCTGGTTTTCGTGAATGATCGTCGCGTCGAACAATTGCACTGAGAACAAACCGGGTTTGAGCGTGTTGTCGTCGGGGTCGAGCGAATTAGTCAGAATGCGATAAGTGCCGGGCGTCAACGTTTCGAGTTGCGGCCCTTTCTGTCCGTTGGCGGCAATGAATTGCTCGGCGTCCTGAAAGTTGCGATGGCCTTCGATGGCCCGCGCCAGCAAGCATCCGGCGTCGAGCGACGATCCATCCGTAGCGATAACAATGCCGACTTTGCCTTGCGGAATCGTCGTGGTTTTCGCAATTGAAACGCGAAACAGATAAGGGTGAATCGGCCACAAGCCCGGCGGCAGCGTTCTCATCTGAATGCCTTTGACGCCGCCCTGTTTGATAAACGCAATCGGGTCTTGAAAGTTGTTGTGCGCGTTTTGCGCGCGGTCAGGCGCGAAGTTGCGACCGGGCGGCAAGGGGTCGCCGTCAATGGCTTCGATGACGCCCATCTCGTCAGAGGCGATTTCGATGAGCGGCACTTTTCTGACAACTTGTTCGAGCGGATACCAAATGAAATTCAAGCCCGGTTTGAGTACGTCAGCTTGAATGCCGACCTCGCCTTCCGTAGCGACGACACGCCCCGGCGGCATGCGCTTACCGAAAAAACGGCGCTCTTTGATCGCTATTTCCTGCGCGCCTACGTTGACGAAAACCTTGCGGAGGACATACAGCACGACGAGCGCGCCGAATGCCAACAGCCCTAAGAAAATGGG
>JABFSD010000310.1 GCA_013140935.1 Acidobacteriota bacterium | reverse complement strand
AGAAACTTGCGCAGCGCCTGATGAACCTTGTCTTTGCCGATGATGTCTTGCAACGCATACAGCGCGTGCGGGCCTTTGGCTCTGAGGTAGCCGTGATTCTCGGTGTACATCACCGGCACTTCGGCTTCATCTTCATCGCGCCTGCCTTTGAGATAACTTTCGAGCATTCCGCGAACAATGCGATGAGCCAAAGCGGGTGAGTAGCGTTCCTTGAACAGCATCAGCGTCGAGTAATCAGCCATATTTTCGGTCAGCAACCAACGCCCCTGCATTTGCGCGCCCGTGATGCGTTCGCCCCACCACAAGTGCGCGAGTTCGTGCATCACGCCGTAATCAGCGTTTTCAACTGTGTGCAGGTCGTTGACGAAGCCGGTGGCTTCGGAAAAAGGCACGGTGCCGGAATGAAACTTCGCGGCGGCGCGATATTTCGGATATTCCAAAACGCGCAGGTAGGTGTATGGATACGGCGCGAACTCAGCGGAATACATTGCCAGTCCGCGTTTGGCGGTTTCGATCATCGCGGCGATGTTGAAGTGATGTTTGGGGTCGTAATAAATCTCAAGCGCCACATCGTTCCAGCGGTCGCGCGCTACAACGTAACGCGCAGAGCAGAACGAGAGGTTCGGTAGAATCGGCGCTTCAGCCTTGTACTGAAAGTATCGCCGCTCGCCCTGTTGCCATTCTTTCAGCAGCGCGCCGGGCGCAACGGCGATCTGATCGGCGCTGGTGCTGAAGACGACTTCAAACGCGGAGCGACTGTCTACGCCAAAGCCGAGCTTATCGGCATACGCGGGGTCGCCCAGCTTGGCTACGCGGGGCGCGGCAGGCAGCCCGTACTTGCGGCGTTCGGCGTTGTCGGTGATCCGGCGAGCGCTGTCGTAACCCGGCATCGGCATCACGTCAGTGGTGTCGAGATAAGTGCCGTTGGCGACGAGGGCGTTGTCAGGCTCGGCGGCGACGAAGCCTGCGTTTTTGCGCGTCGCGTGCCAGGTCATTTTTACCGCAACGCCCGAAGCGAGCGGTGCGTTGAGGCGGAAGAGATAAAAGCCCTGCGCTGCGTCAGCTTGCGCGAGCGTCGCGTTTTCAATCGCCAGTTGATTGACGCGCAACACAGGCTTGACCGTCACCGCGAATTCGCTGATTGGCGCGAGCTTGTGATTGCCCAGCAATGCGCTGCCGCGTGATTCCAGTCGGCGTTCGGTGGGATAAAGATCAAGTGCCAGATTGATGCTGTCGTAAGACGGCGCAGGCGCGTTGTCATAGCGCCCATACGCTTTTTCGTAATCGGCCCGACGTTGCAACCGCGTGCGGGGCATCGCGTATTCATTCAAGATATTCGTGTTGTAAAAAATCCAGCCGCCCAAACTGATGAACACAATCGCAGCAAGACTGGTTGTCAGCTTGACGCCTGAACCGATGCGCGTGCGGGCTTCCCGCCATCGTTCGCGCAGGCCAGCATCATTGCCGCGCGGATAAAACAGGTGTCCGCCAACCAGCAGCAACACGCCGAACGCTCCCCAATAACCGAGCAGCGCGAACGCCGGTTTGCTGAAATGGCCGAAGCCGTTCATGTCCGAATAAGGCGCGTCGGGCAGGCTGAAGCTATACAGCGGATGATCGAAGCCCAGCGGCCCCAAACTCAGCAAGCCGATATAAACGCCCAGCGTCACGAGCAACCCCAGCCATTTGTTCGGCGCGAGCGTTTGAATGACGACTGCCACGACGCACAGCAGGCAGTAATAAACGCCGTGATAGACGAAGGCCGCTTGCAGATACAACCCCAACTCAAAACGAGTGGAGCCTGCCGCCGCCTGCAAGGCGATGGAGGCGAGTACGGCCACGAGCAACAACGCATTGACGATCAGGCAAATCGTAGCGGTCTTTGAGAGGAGCAACAGCCAATCAGGAAACGGCGTCGCGTTGATGATTTCGCTCAGGCCGGAAGCACGTTCACGATGGATGAGTTCGGCGGAGTAATAAAGCCCGATCAGCACAACGTATTGCGCCAAGCCGTAACGAAACGCAGGCAGCATCAGACTCGTCAGCGGATAGAACGGCGTTTCGAGCAAGCCGGTCTTGCTCTGAAATTCGCTGATGACCGTCACGATGCCGAGCGTCAGCAGGATATAAACGAGCGGGTTCTTGCCGACACAGGCCAAGTCCATTTTCAATTGCGAGAAGAACTGCGCGAAAGTCGCGCGCGGCGTGAAGCTATGCGTCGGCGTGATCGTTTGAATAGCAGGCTGCGGAGTTTGCCATCCTTGCGTTCGCCATTTGAAACGAAACGATGCTTGCTCCGCTAAATCTAAACGAAAGCGCCACAGCGTCAGCAACAAAGCCGCCAGCGCTACCGTCAACCAGAGCAGACGATTTTGCAGCACCAGACCCCACGGCAGGTTGGCGTTGAGTTCGATAGCCGTCCAGTAACAAGTCTCTTCCATCACAGCCAGCCGCCCCGACGGATCGGCCAACGCGGCCAACGCGCCGTTCTCTGGCGTCGCGTAAAGATTCAGCAGTACTTCCGCGACAAAGAAGGCGAGCGCGGCGGCAAAGGTCAGTGCGAAAGAGCGGGTCAGCGCCGCGACGCTGAAAAAGATGGCGCACAGCACGAGCGTGCCCGGCAGAATGATGACCCCAAAAATGTAGGCGTAAGGCAGTAGCGAGAAAGGCGCGATGCGTTCTTGATCCAGCCATGGCATGAACGTGCCGAGCAGCGCGCCCAGCAAGCACGCGAGGCCGATCA
>JABFSD010000049.1 GCA_013140935.1 Acidobacteriota bacterium | reverse complement strand
ACGGTCAAGGCTCCCCAGTCTTCGCCGCGATAAGGATAACCCGTTTCGAGAAATTGTTTCTGCTGGCTGATCGTTCGAAGCGCCTCAAGCCAACTCGCCTGTTTGCGCAAAAAAGGCACGTAAGCCAGCGAACTCGAAGCAAAGAAAAACAAGACGGCAGTGAGGCGCGCAACCACACGAGACGCAAATAATAATTCCGCCAATGTCATCAACTGAATCAACAAAGCCAGTAAAGACAAAAGGCTGAGCAGGTTGATTCCCCACACCAGATTGAAACCCAGATAGGAAAGGTTGGCGGCGAGAAACCAAAACAGGAAGTGATAACGCAAACTGACGCCGGAAAAAAATGGATGTTCACTGGGAAAGTTATTACCCAATACAAAACTTTGCGCTAGCGATAAGTTGGCTCCGAAATCGCTCCAGCTCCTGAACCCGAATTCAAAAGCGCCTGCACGAAAGTTCAAAGTCGCCAGCATCAGCCAGCCCCCCAACGTGAGACAAGCTCCCAGACAAAGCCAGTCATAACGATCTGTTCCGGGCGGACGGGTCGGCGCGGTCCCGTGCAAATCCAATAACACAGGGGGCGGCAAAAATCGTCCGACTAACAAGATAACAGCCAGGAAGGTAAGGTTGCCGAATAAAAGCGCTTGTCCCGTCCAGGCAAAACTCAATGCCCCCAGGTAAGTAACCCAACTGCTGAGTAACAGTCCTACCAAAAATGCCGTCGCCATTCGATGGGACGGCGAATGAAACCGGTAAAACCGTCGTGACAGGCTATCGCCCAGATAGAGCAAAGCCACCACATACAAAATCGCTAGCATCGAAAATCCTTTCCGCAGCCTGAGATGAACTCCAAAGTGGCGATATTGTAGCCCTATCCCAATTGCCTCACAAAAAAACAGCGGTGAACGTTGCCGTTCACCGCTATCAAGGAGTCCATCAACTAAGCACCAGCTACGGAAGTAACTTGCGTTCTGCGAGAGAACACGCCATCGCACGAATGTGGGGACTCGTGCGATCTCGTGCGGCCTCGCGGTTGCGAAAAAACCGCAGTCACTGTTTGGCAAAATCCCCCCTCGGAACGTTGCCAAACAGCACGACTAACGTTACTGCCCTTTCGTCGTAAAGAAATAGCTCACGCCGATGATGAAAGTGTTTTGATCATCCTTCGCCACGTTGCGTGAATTCGTGAAGACCCTTTTATCTGAAAAATCGCGGCGATATTCGACGCGCGTGATGAAATTATCTTTGAGTTTGAATTCCTGTGTCAGCGTGATGTCCTTAATGCTTTGCGCCGTACCGGTGCGAATGCCGTCGCGGTCGCGCAGCACTTCAAAGCGCGGCGAGAAAGCCAGATTGTTCGTGAAGGCATATTTGAAATAGCCCGCAAACCCTTGCCACTTGCCCCGCACGCCGTTGTTGTCACCATCGCTGCCGAACACCATATTGCCCAGCAACGTGAATTTATCAGTCACGTAAACTGTCGCCACCGTATCGGCGACATGACGCACGTTGTCGCGTTTGGAAACGTCCGGCACGTTTGCCAGCGGTGCTTCTTTACCGACGAGGTAAGTTTGATTGAGCGCGAATTTTTTCGACGGCGTCAGACCCAGTTGGAAGCCGCCCGACTTGCCGGTCTTCACATTGTTCTCAAACAGATTGTCCCAGCCGTTGATGAGAAAACCCGTCAGCGCGACTTTATCGTTGAAGGCATATTTCGTACGCAAACCGCTGTGGTAATAAGGCCCGTAAGTGAACAGCAACGCGCGCGAATAGTTGAAGTTATCTTTGGTCTCGATGACTTCAGCGCCGACCGGCGTATAGAACTTGCCGAAATCGAAGGTCAGGCCGTTGCCCACGGGCGCAACGTAACTGGCATAAGCCTGCAACACGTGTTTCGTCGCATCGTTGCGGCTCGAATCGCTGACCGAAATGATGCGGTCGGTGGTTTCGCCGACGCCGAGGTCTACGCGAAAGCCAAGCGGGTTTTCTTTGGAATTCTTGCGCTCCAAACGAATCGAAGCGAGTTGCAAGCTGAACGCATTATGCCGCACGTCGAACGCGCGGTTCTGCGTGAACATATCTACCTTATTGCTGTTGTAGCTGTAATAGCCATCTACGATGCCGCTGACTTCTACGTCTTTGAAAAAGTTCAGAATGCCTGCGTTGGGATCAGGCTTGGGGTCTTGCACTGCGGCAGTCGTCGCAGCAGCAGCCGCAGGCGTCGCAGCAGCAGGCGTCATGGTCGGGACGCTGACGGCAAAGCCGCCCGCCGCAGGCGCAGCCGCCGTGGTGGCAGCAGCCGTTTCCTGAGTTGTGGCCCGACTTGTGGTAGATGAACCGGTTAATTGTGAAATCTTTTCTTCCAACGCGCGCACGCGCTCTTCGAGCAATTCGATGATGCGACTGGTTTCAGTTTTAACTTCACTCTTCGTTTCCGCTTTAGCGGTTTCAGGTGACTCTTTCTTTGTGTCTTTAGCGTTGTCTCCGGGTTTGTGGTTGTTCGTTGTGGCGGCGGCAGGTTTGTTGCCGTTCAACTCATCCAGCGTATAAGCCAAACCCGTCAATGGGCTAAAGACCAAGCTGCCGATGAGCGCGAAGTTCATTGCTAAAAACTTCGCGGATGGTTTGCGCTTGCGGCGCGGGGATAATTGCTGTGTAAACATTATGTGATGTGTCTCCTATCCAACCCTGTGCCTGCGCTTCGCCAATCGTCGCGCCGCTGAAGCATTGCTTCTAAATAC
>JABFSD010001187.1 GCA_013140935.1 Acidobacteriota bacterium | reverse complement strand
GTCTTTGAGTTCCCAGATGCGCGAACGCTTGGTGTCGCCGTTGGCTTCGAAGGCGATCTGTTTTTCCTGAATCACCAACCGGCCTTCGCTCGAACCGACAGGAAAACGCTTTTGTTTCGCCGGATAGGATTTCTCTTTGAACTCAGGCTTAGTCACGCCCGCTGCTGTCGCTGCGGCGGCTTCCGCCGATTTGGTCACCGGCGCAATCGTTTCAGTCGAAGCCATCGGCATGGCTGCGCCGTTCTTGGGCGCTTCCCGATACCACGTCGCGAGCGCGGCGCTGTTGCCTTCGATCAGGCGAAAGGCGAAACGTGAACGTTCGCCGCTGCGGTCTTTGACGGGCTTGACCGTGCTGACGGTGATAACGCCGTCAGCTTCCGTCCAACCGGCGATGTTGGTTTTCTCGATGGAAAAAGAACCGTCGGCCATTTCCTGATCTACGAAAACGAGCATGTCGCCCGCCGAAATCAGTTCGCCTTTGGCGATGCCGAAGTTGATCGAAAGTTCAGCCTTCTGAACTTTCACCGGAGCTTGCGCAAATGCGGCGAGACTGCCGAGCGCACCAAGAGCAAGGGACAGGGTGATTTGTTTGAAATTCATCGTTACTCTCCTAGGAAGATAGAAAGCTCGCCCGAAGCGGGACTTAAAACGCTTATGGCGTAGGGGGAATTGATCTGAATGCGTGAAATACAAAGCCACTATTTGCCCTGTCAGGTGGGATTTTGCAAGGCGTAGAACTACGTGTTTTGGATTTATCAAATGCTGCTGGCCTTACTTGACGACAACAAATCGGCCGCCTTTTCGGCAATGGCAATCGTAATGGCATTAGTGTGCCCCGTGATTTGCAGCGGAATGATCGAAGCATCAACGACGCGCAAGCCCGTCAGGCCGCGCACGCGCAACGAGCCATCCACGACGGCATCATTGTCATTGCCCATCTTGCACGTACCCACTGGGTGATAAATCGTGTCGGAAGTGCGGCGAATGTGTTCGGCGAGGTCGCGGTCTGTGTCTGCGCCTTCCGCCGGCCAGAGGCGTTTGCCACGCACGCTGTTGAACACCGGGGCCTGCAAAATTTCGCGCGCGAATTTGACGCCTTCGATGCCGCAGGCGAGATCGCTTTCGGTTTGCAGATAGTTAGGCTGAATGATTGGCGCATCGTCAGGAAGATTGGTGCGCAAAGTAATCGTGCCGCGACTTTCAGGTTTCTGAATCGCTACGCCAATCGAGATGCCCGCCGCGTCGGGATTGGCGAAGCCGTGATCCATGTAAAACGTAGGCGCAAACAATAACTCGACATCGGGAATCGCCAAGCCGGGACGGGTTTTCATGAAGCCGCCCGCTTCGCCAACGTTGGAAGTCAAAGGCCCTTTTTTGAAGAGCAGATACTTGGCGATATTCACCAAACCATCGGCTTTATACAGCGTCAGGCCCGGCGCGGTGCATTCATATTCGACGCCGATCAATAAATGATCTTGCAGGTTGCGGCCTACGCCGGGCAGGTCGGCGACGACCTGGATGTCGAGGCGGCGCAATTCGTCGGCGGGGCCTATGCCGGAAAGCAGCAGGATTTGCGGCGAATTGATCGCGCCGCCACAGAGTAAGACTTCGCGCGCGGCATGCGCTTGTTGCAACTCGCCGTTATGCTGATAAGCCGCGCCGAGGCAGCGCGTACCGTCGAATAACAGCTTCGTCACCAGTGCTTGCGTGACGACTTTCAGGTTCTTGCGCGACAACACCGGTTTGAGAAACGCATCGGCGGCGCTGTGACGCTTGCCGCCTTTTTGCGTGACTTGAAAGAACGTCACGCCTTCCTGTTCCGCGCCGTTCACGTCATGAGTCGCGGGCAAGCCGAGTTCATCTGCGACTGCGACAAAGCCGCTCGTCAGCTCGCTCGCCCAAATCAAATCGGCAACATTCAGCTCGCCGCCCTGCCCGTGAAAGCGGTCTTCGATGCGTTCGTTGTGTTCGGACTTTTTGTAGTAAGGCAGGATGTCGCTGTAACGCCAACCTTCCATTTCCCACGCGTCGTGATCGAGCGCGTTGGCGCGGCTATAAATCATCGCGTTGATCGAACTCGATCCGCCCAGGACTTTACCGCGCGGCCAATACAATTCGCGGTTGTGCAGGTGAGGTTGCGGCGCGGTCGTGTAATGCCAGTCTACGGCGGTTTTGAACAGCTTGTTGAAGGCAGCGGGAATGTGAATCTCTTGCGCTTTGTCAGGGCCGCCCGCTTCGAGCAGCAGCACACGGCAATGCGGGGCGGCGGTGAGACGATTGGCTAAGACGCAACCTGCTGAACCCGCGCCGATGATGACGTAATCGTATTCCATCGAAAATCAATGGGAGTGACGGGAGTGATGGGAGTGATGGGAACTCGATTATTCCCATCCCCCATAACTCCCATGATTCCCATCGCTCCCATTTTATTGTTTCAGTGAAGCCATTCTGGTCGTCAGCCGCCCTTGTTCATGACAATTCAGACAAGTGATCGTCACCGTTTTAGCGCTCGCCGGATTCTCTTTCCACTGTTTGGCGACTTTGCCGTAAGGCGTGTCAGGCATCAGCGTCAGGATGCGGTCAACGAGTTCGGCGGCTTCCTGCGCGCGTCCGGTGCGTTGCGCCGAGACGGCGAGGCCGCCGAGCAATTCGCCGCGCAAGTGGATGGGCAGTTTATCTGCCGCCGCGCCTTGCGCTTGCCAGAGCGTACTGAACGCTTCGTAACTTTCCTGCCACGCGGCAGCCTG
>JABFSD010000043.1 GCA_013140935.1 Acidobacteriota bacterium | reverse complement strand
ATTTGGCTGATTGCGCCCCGTGCCGGCAACGCGCGGCTTTGCGACAACCTGCGCTCTATCCGGCCTTGCACAACGCTGTACTGGCCGAAGCAGAACCTATGCATTTGGCGTTTGAACAGCTCGCTGATTTCGTAGACGGTCGCCTCAGCGGCGAACCACAGCAGTTCGCCCGCGATCATCTGTCGCAATGCCAGCAATGCGGTGCAGCGGTGGATGACTTGCGCGCGTTTAGCCACGCCATCGCCGATGACCTCGCCACCCGACGCAAACCCGCGATGAATCCGCCGCCGTCATTGGGAGAAAAGCTGCGCGTATTTTTCGCTTCGTCGTGGGCCATGCCTGTGAGCGTAACCATCGCGTTGCTGGTCTTCGGCTTGATCGGTTGGCAGATGTTCAAACGCGACGACTCACGGATTGCCGTCGTGACGCCTTCGCCAACGCCAACCCCAATGATGTTGCCCACGGCGACCATTGAACCGACGGCGACGCCCAACAATTTATTGGCGCAACTCAACGACGGCGCAACTCAATTCGCGCTGGATGCGCAGGGCCGTCTGCAAGGCGCTGACGAATGGCCCGAACGTTATCGCCAACTCGCGCAACAGGCTTTGCAAGCTGATCGTATGTCGCGCCCCGCCGCGTTGAGTGGTTTAGGTTCGGCTTCGGCGGCGTTGATGGGACAAGGCCAAGAGAGCGGTTTCGCGTTGATCGAACCGGCGGGCAAGGTCGTTCTCACTGATCGTCCCGTATTGCGCTGGCAACCGCTCGCGGGCGCGCAAAGTTATCAAGTCGAACTCGTCAACGAACAATACGAAACCGTCGCGCAAAGCGAAGCGTTGACTTCAACCTCTTGGCAAGTGCCGCAGGCCTTGGCGCGCGGGCGTGTTTATTCGTGGCAAGTCAAAGCCAGCAAAGACGGCGAAACCGTCAAAGCTCCGCAACCGCCCGCGCCGCTCGCGCGCTTTCGCGTCACGGGGCAAAAAGAATTCGCCGAGATTCAAGACGCACGCCATCGTTTTGGTTCATCGCACTTGTTGCTGGGCCAGCTTTACGCCGAAGCTGGTTTGCTCGACGAAGCCGAACGCGAATTCCGCGCGTTGCAAAAAGCCAATCCCGCTTCGCCGATTCCGAAACAGTTGCTGGCGGAGTTGCGCAAGTTACGGCGCTGATGTCGCCCGTCAAAAAAATATTTTTTCCTGCCTGCCAATATCTCAAGCGTCTCGACAATTTCATTGCGTGAACGGACACGAGGTAACGCATCCCGTTTCCCGCGCTCTTTTGCACCCCCTTTGCATGATGACGTTGCAAGACGTTGTTTCACTGATTACGCAGGAGAAAAAGATGAAAACGATTAACCACGCAACCAAAACAATTCTGATGGCAATTGCGCTGTTCTGCGCACTGGCTTTGCTGATATGGCACGACGGAGCTTCTCCCGTTTCTGCCCACAACCCGTCCCCCGTTTTAAACCAATCATCTGAAGCTGCTGAAGCCGCTTTGGGTAATCTGCCGCTTTACTTCCTCGCCAACCGTGGGCAGCTTGACCGTCGCGTAGCCTTTTACGTTCCGGGCCGCGACCAGACGTTGTATTTCACGCCGCAAGGCATCACCTTCGCGCTCAACGGCGTCAAGTCGCAGCCGCAGTTGGCGCAATGGAACCTGCAACTTGAATTCGTCGGTGCAAATCCGCACGTCAAACTGCGCGGACACACAGAGGCCGCAGCCCAATTCAATTACTTTGTAGGCCAGCCGGACGAATGGCAGACGGGCGTCAAGACTTACAGTTCCATCGTGTATGAAAACCTGTGGCCGGGCATTGATCTGATTTATCAGGGCAACGTCAATCAGATGAAATATGAATTTCACCTGAAGCCCGGTGCTGACCCGGCGCAAATCAAGCTGGCTTATCACGGCGCTGCGAGCCTGGCTTTGACGGCAGCCGGTGCGTTGGAAATCAAAACTCCCGTCGCTGAATTCACCGACGATCAACCAGTGTCTTATCAGGAAATCGCCGGCGAGCGCGTCAACGTACCGACGGCTTATGCGTTAGAGCGCACCGGCCAGACCTATCATTTTCAACTCGGCCAATATGATCGTAGCCAACCGCTGGTGATTGATCCGGCGATGATTGTTTATTGCGGTTACATCGGCGGCAGCGGCACCGACATCGGCACCGACATCGCCGTGGACAAAGAAGGCAATGCTTACGTGACGGGCTTTACCAATTCTCCCGCCAAAGGCGTCCTCAATCCTTTCCCCGTCAAAGTTGGGCCTGAACTGAATTTTCAAACCGACAATGTTTGCAATAACTGCTTTGACGCTTTTGTGGCGAAAGTGAACAAAGAGGGAAAGCTGGTTTATTGCGGCTACATTGGCGGCGATAAATCGGATTCGGGCTATGGCATTACCGTAGATAGCAAAGGCCGAGCGTATGTCGTAGGGCAAACTGCCTCGACAAAGTTCCCGCTCAATGTCGGACCGAAACTTTATAAGAGCGGCGGGCAAGACGGTTTCATCGCGCGCGTGAGTGCCGACGGAACCAAGCTGGAATATTGCGGCTACATCGGCGGCGGCGCGAATTCGGACACGGCAAACGACGTGGCGGTCAACAGCGACTTTGAGGCGTATGTCGTCGGCTCGACCGATTCCAAAGATTTGCTGAACGAAATGGGTGTCCAAACCAGTTGGAATTGGTCTTATCAAGCTGGCCTGACAGACGCCTTTGCGATCAAGATCAAAGACGGCGGCGCGGGCGTGCTGGCTGGCGGCTTTATCGGCGGCCACCAGTGGGACGTGGGTACCAGCATTGATGTGGATGAAAAAGGAAATGCTTATATCGGCGGTTTCACCCAATCGGATCACGCTTCGTTCCCGGTGAAGATCGGGCCTGATTTGACCTTCAACGGCAGCCAGGACGGCTTTGTCGCGCGCGTCAATGCGAAAGGCGATACGCTGGAGTATTGCGGTTATCTCGGTGGCAGCGGCGATGACGATGTCAGCGGGCTGGCTGTCACTGCCACGGGCGAGGCTTATGTCACGGGCACGACGAATTCCACCAACTTGCCGATCATCGGCGGCTCGGTTGACGCGAGTTACAACGGCGCGGGCGACGCTTTCATTGCCCGTGTCAGGCCCGATGGCAACCTGTCGCTCTCTGGTTATTTTGGCGGCAATCAATCTGACAGCGGCATCGCCATCAGTCTGGATGCGAGTGACAACGTTTATATCGCTGGTTACACCGGTTCCAATGAACTGACCTTTCCCGTCACAGACGGGCCTGACCTGACTTACAACGGAAACGGCGATGCCTTTGTCGCCAAGCTCCGTGCGGACGGCAAGATTTTTAATTGCGGCTATCTGGGCGGGAAACTGGATGATTACGCCTGGGGCATCGCTACGGATAAGACGCTCGCTGACGCGGAAGCCTTTATCGTAGGCCGCACGACCTCTACGCAATCAGACGCTTTCCCCGTACTCAACGGCCCGGATTTGACCTTTAACGGCAACGGCCCGCCTTTAGGCAACGATGCCTTCGTGGCAAAAATTTCCAAGTAGTAAACTCGCTGGTCGCAAAGGCGGCTTCGGCAGCGCAATCAAGCCGCTGCCGAAGTTGCCTTGAGCCAACTTCACCCTTTGTCCTTTCACAGAAACCCAGGAGGTTCCATGTTCAAAAAAATCATATCGCTCACATTGATGGTTTTGTTGTTGCAAACCAGCGCGGCCTTCGCCAAAACCAAAGGCGAGAAAGAAACGCAAGCCGCTGAGAAAGTCCGAACCGGTTTGTTGAAATTCGGCACGGGGCCTGATGCGCGCGTTGAACTCAAGTTACGCGACAAGACGAAGCTGGCGGGTTATGTCAGTGAAATCGGCGCGGAAAGCTTCACCCTCATCAGTGCAAAAACGGGAGAGGCAGCCGTGGTTGCTTTTCCATCGGTGGCGCAGGTCAAAGGCAACCACCTCTCGACCGGAGCCAAACTCGCCATCGGCGCAGGCATCGCCGCCGCCGTTATCTTGACGCTCATTCTGGTCAAGCGCGTCTGCAACGAAAGTAGCTGTTAGATACTTCGTCATGAAATTGTTGCCATTTCTGGCAAGATATTTTTGACGAATCGCTGAAAGCCGCTCCCAGAGCGGGTTTCAGCGCAATTTGTAAGTCGTCCAACTTTTCAAAAATTACCCCTGTTTGGTTCCGGCTTGTCCGGGTTAGGTTACGACTGACTAAAAACATATTGAGGTGAGCTATGCGTAAACTTATTTTTCTCATCATCGTCGGCTGCGCTGCGGTTGCCGCCGCGCACGGCCAGACCGCCGCTGAACGCAAGGCACTCACCGCCGCCGATTTCACCGCAGGCCGTCGCGCCACCGCCAACGAGAACGCCTTCCGGTTGCAAATCAATCCGAGCCGGTCGCCCGTTCACTTGCGGCTGTCGGTCGCACGCGGCCTCGGACACATCGAAATCACCGCAGACCACGCGGCGTCTTCACAAACCCTTTCCTTGCGAACCTCGTTGGACGCCGCCAGCTTCACGCAACTGTTCACGGTGATGGACGCGAATTTCGACGGTTATCTCGACCTCGCTGCCGTGGCCGAAGCCGGTGCGAAATGGGGCAGGTTGAATTTCTGGCTTTACGACCCCAGGACGCAACGTTACGTCACCAGCCCGCTCACCCGCGAACTCGCGCGCCTTACGCACAACGGCATCGAAGCCAATGTCGCTACGCAGGAATTGGTCGTCTCGCAATTCCCTCAAGCCACGCCGCGTGCGGGTACGTTGAGCGAGACCTATAAAATCGCCAACGGCCATCTGCTGCTCGTCAAACGTGAACTGATTCAATCAACCCGCGAAGGTTTGAAAGCCGTCACGCAACAACGCATAGGGGGCAAGCTGAAAGTCGTCTCCGCTCAAAAACTGCCATAGGCGAATCTTCGAATCACCGCCCATCGCCTACCAGCACGAAGCCTGCCCAATAAAACGGATGATCCGTGCGCGGACTTTTCAGTAGCGACAACACCGCTTGGCGCAAGGCTTCGGCTTTCGTGAGCGGACGCGACTTGTTCCGTAAGCCGCGATGAAAGCCCAGCATCAAATCGCGCGTACTCGACGATTCCACCTTCCACTGACTCACTAACGTCGAGGGCACGCCTGCTACAAATAAAGCCCACGACAAACCGATTACTCCTTCGCCCGCGCCGATGCGTCCACGCGCGGTCTCGCAAGCCGACAACACAGCGAGATCGGCTTTCAAATCCATCTGCATCAACTCCCACGCTTCCAATAAGCCGTCTTCCTTTTCATCGTTCGCAGCCAATGCCAGATGTGAATACAGCGGCGCAGCGTCGTTTAGCACGCCGTGCGTAGCGATGTGCAAAACGCCTGCCTGTGCGGCTTCGGCTTTCAGACGGTCTTCGCGCGCAGCGGCATTCGTGTAAACCTTGCTGCCTGCGCCATACAACTGACCCAGTGCTTTCACTTCTGCTTCGGCTTCGGGCAGCGGCTGGAGCTTCGCGTCGCGGTAAGCCAACTCGATGCGCTTGACGGTTTCCCCTCCGAAAGCGGGATTGCCGAAGGCCAGCAATTCGCCTGAAGGCTTGCCCCGCCGCGCGCGTGCGGCTTGCATCTCGCGCAGCACGGTCAGCGAAGGCGCATAAGACACGGCGGCGGTTTCGATCAGGTATTGATTCTTGGGCGTGACGAGCGCCTGAAACGGAAGCTCCCACAACTTGCCGTCGGGTACGATGATGAGTTGAGTTTTGCCCGCGAGTTGGGCTTGCGCGGGTTTGAGCAACAGGTCGTAAAGTTGTTTGGCCGCCGAGCGAAACGTCACGTCGCGGTCAGCCAGTTGGCGGCGAAAGGCTGACACTTGCCGTTCGAGTTCATCCCGTTTGAGCGGCAACACATAGCTGCGCACTTCGGGCTGTGCGGCTTGCGGCGTGCGTGTAATGACGAACAGATACGTCGCTTCATTGAGGATGCTGAATTCCAGCGCAGCGCTTTGCCCATCCAGCAATTGGCTGAGTTCCGGCAGTTGAATCAGCGGAGCTTGCCCGCGCTGGATGCGCAATTCGGGATGCGCGGCGTAAAGCTGCGTTTGAAAGGCTTCGTAATCCAAGCGTGCGCTTTCGCGGGCGGTGATCAATTCGGCGCGTTGTGCCGCAGTGGTTTGCGCGTTTTGCGCGGCGCGATTCATGCGTGTGTTGGCGACGGTGAGTGCGTCTTTGTATTGGCGCTCTTGTTGCTGTTCGGCGGGCGTGAGGGATTTCGCCAGATTGATTTTGCCCGCATTGAGCGTGTCTAACAGCACGCGGGCTTTGGCGCGTTCGACGTATTGCCAGGCTTCGACTGGTTGGCCTTGCAACACCAGCATGGCCGTCAGGTTGCGATAAGGATCAAGACGGCTTTCCCAATACGTCGCCTGATTGCGTTCGCTGGCAGCCAGTTCGAGTTGCGCGACTTCGATCACGCTGATGGATTCGTCAAAATAGCGACGCGCTTCGGCGGGTTGATTCAGCAAGCGTGCTGCGACGCCCGCGCGCAACAGCGACAACCACAAATTTTGCCGCGCACCCGTTTGCCGGTCACGCGCAACGGCGGCTTCAGACAGTTTCAGCGCCATCTGATAGTCCTCTTTCCGCAAGTAATAATGCGCGAGCTTGGCCTGTGTTACGGTGATGGTGAAGGGAGAATTGACGGTCTCAGCTAACGACAACGCACGTTCATAAGCCGTGCGTGCTTCGTCCATTCGGTTTAAGTACCAATAACAATCGCCGACGCTGACCCAGGTGATCGCCGTTTGTAACTGATTGCCGGTTTCTTCGGCGAGCGCAACGCTGCGCAAGGTGATGGGCAATGCCTGTTCGTAATTCCCCAACACCCGCTGCGTTGAACCGATTTCCAGCAACGCCTGGCTGATGGTGAATTTATCGCCGAGCTTTTCGGCCATCGCCAACGCTCGCTGGCTCAATCCCAACGCTTGCGCGTAATTGCCCAGCGCACGTTGAATCATACTGATGTTGCCGAGCGTACTGGCCACGCCCAACTGATTTCCGGCGGCCTCGGCATAAAGCAGGCTTTGTTGGTAATAGCGCAACGCCGCCGTCTCGTTGCCCAGCGCGCGATAGGCTACGCCGAGGTTGTTGAGCAAGCGGCCCACCAGCGTTTTATCTCCCAACGCCTCAGCCAGCGTCAGGCTCCGGCGATAAAAAGCGAGCGCCTGTTCATATTCTCCTCGCTGACGCGCCACGATGCCCAGGTTGGAGAGGATGATAGCTATCAAACGCTGGTTGCGCTCTGCCTCAGCGATTTGCAAACCGGTTTGGCAATGTTCGGCGGCACGCGCCAACTCACCTTGCAACATCTGGACTCGGCAAAGATTGCTGTGCGCGTTCGCTTGTTGCGTACGCTCGCCATCACGTTCGGCGAGCGTCAGCAATTCGGTATAAGTCGCCAGCGCAGCTTTCAAATCGCTGCGCCCCGATTGCGCATTGCCGAGGCCGGTAAGCGCAGTCACTACGCCCTTGGCGTAGCTCAGTTTTTCAGCCAGTTGCCGCGACAGTTGAAAGGCCGCCAACGCCTTATCGAACTGGTTTTGTTCATATTGTTGCCGTCCTAATTCGGCGAGCCGATCAGCCAAGGCTTCATTCACCAATGCGGCAGGGGTTGTGAGCAACGCTTCGCGTCCCGCTTCGTCAGGCGCAGCCAGCAGCCCCGCAGCCAGTTCCGCCACCGAAGCCGGAGCCGTCGGCTGCGCGTTCGTTACCAAAGCCAACACCAGACAAAGACTCAGTGAACCAATCAACCGTGCTTTATGGGAAGCCATCGTTTTGCTCCAGAGGCGGCAGGTCTCGGCCTCCCGATTTTTTTTTTGCAGATGCCAATATCGCCGGAGCTTCCGGCAATTTCACTAGACGAGCAACGGAATGGAGGGAGTGAACGGCGAGAAATTACTCCATTCGGTGCGGTTGGCAAACTCTTTTTTACAGCGTTCGCGGCGAAAGTGAGACGTTCGCGGAGTCGGGAAAGGTGTGTCCAAGTCGGGCGTTCCGACAAGGCAGCATCGCCAGCCTCCGGTCAATCACCCGATCTCATCAACCACTTGGAAAGGAACCATATGAATCACTACCAGAAAATGAACCCCTTTGTATGGCATCGCAAACAACTCGGATGGACGTTGATCGCTGTGCTTGCGCTGTTGATGTCTCAGCTAATTTGGCGCCAATCGCACAGCGAAGTTGCGGTCACAAACGCGGCCCTGCCCAATTTACAGGGAGCCGCTGCTCTTGAGCATTTACGGCAACAAGGTCTTTACACCTCGCTGGAAACAGCCGTCTCGGCGGCGCGTCGCATTGTGCGTCCGGCGACGGCAGCGCGCAGCACATCGCCGCGTCTTCCATCAGCAGAGCAGATGAAACGTGACGCCACTTACCTAGCTCAAAACGCAGAACAGCGGTTACGCGCACGTTTCACTGCCAGCGGATCTGAAATCACGCCACAAACCGGCGCGGATTGGCGGTTGGGGTTGCAACTGCGCGGTTACGGCTATCCCGGTCAGATGCGCGCAACACAGCCGGGTACGATTCGAGCGGCAGGTCAGCGTGTTGAATTGCGTCATCAAACGGCGGGTGACGCGGCGGGCGTACCAGCAGCCATCACGGAGTGGTATGAAAACGTGGCGGCGGGGTTAGAGCACGGCTTCACGG
>JABFSD010001113.1 GCA_013140935.1 Acidobacteriota bacterium | reverse complement strand
TGCCCGGATCGAAATAGCCCCACGAAGCGTAAGCACTCACGGCCTTGAGCATGTTGTTGGCGGGTTGGTCGAAATCGAAATGATCGTCTTCGTTGAACAGAATCGGCATCGGACGATAAGCCGGATCGCGCCGCGTGATCGCCACCATCTCGGCAATGCGATGCGGGTCTTTGACGCCGTTGCCGTGCAACAACAAAAAGTCTGAAGCCTTCACCACATTCGTCGTAGGAATCGCTCCGCCGCCATAACTCGTCCCGACTAAAAAACGTCGCCCTTGATGCGTCGTGGTTTTGACCAGATGAATGAGTTCGTCAACACGTCCCGGCTTGAGCATCTCATGGTCATACGCCTTGATGTTGCATTCGTTATTCACCTCGATCAGCAGGTTGCGCCAACCTTTTTTCAGCAACCAGTTCGTAGCGTTCACGACCGCCGCTTTCACCGCCGCTTCGTCTTTCAGCCGTTGATCTTGCCCGAAGTAAAAGTACCCAAGAATCACCACTATCCCCAGTTGATCGGCGCGGTTGAGGATGCGTTCGAGGCGACTGAAGTAATCGGCGCGCAACGTACCGTCAGCGTTGAACGCGCTGTTATGCCAGGGCTGCGCTTGCGAATAGCCCTGCGGACTGCCGCCCTGCAAATTGAGCGTGACGGCGAGCAAGCCGTGTTTACGCCATTCCGGCATCGCCGCGATGAACTCGCGCGTATTGCGTTCGGCGTCCCATTTGCCGGTGTCGGGATACTTCCAGCGGTCGCGCGTTTCAGCATTCAGATCGTCATAAATGCCTTGCACCATACGCGAGTTCATCAGCAAGCCTTCGATTTTCATGCCCTGATAACTGCGGCCTTCGTAAGTCGGACGCCCGTTGATGAAGAAGCGGTCGCCTTGAATGGATACGGTCGTTTTCGGAGCAGCCGCCACCAACGGCGAAGCGGCCAGTGTAAACAGAAATTCTCGACGAAGTATTTTCATATTGGTTTTGAATGGTTTTTCAATACTCACACAACGAACTTTTTACGACATAACGAACCACTTCCTTGAACTTGCCTTCTTCGCGGCTGTGGCAATCGAAACAAATCGGCGCGCGCGGCTGGCGGCGGTGACGTAACGTAGCGTCTGCGCCTTGCGCTTCGTGAATCTGATGGCAACTGAGACAAGTCATTTTTTCGTCGTTGACACCTACATCACGAACGTTGCGCCAAACGTGGCGGTCGCCTGCGTTGAGTTTCTCGTCTTCGGCGCGCTTCCAATCTACGACCAAATCCAGAAAGAGATTGTCACCCGTGATGAAGTTATTCGGATAAGGCAGTCTGGTCGAAGCCGATTTCACGCTGCCGCCCTCATCGCGCAAATGGCACGAAGCGCAAGCCGAAATGATGACGCGCTTATCGTCGCGTTTCTTTTTCGAGAACCATACCAATTCAGGTTTGTTCGGATGTTCGTCGGGCACTTCGCCGTGGCACATATAACAATCAATGCCGAAGGCGCTAAAGGTCTTGGCCTGCGTGTCTACGCCGGACGTGTGGCAGCCCGCGCATTGCAAATAAAACTTCTGCTTGTCCCACGCGAGCTTTTCTGTGCCTTGCCATCGCGTCGCAGACTTGCCGCCTTTCGCATCCGTAACGAGCGCCGCCTTCGCGTTCAAGATAGCGAACTTGCCGTATCCATCCTTCATCAACATCCGCATCACATTGCGATGGCCGAGGAAGTATTCGATCTGTTTGTCATAGGGCGTCAATGCGGTTTGCGCTTTCAGCACGGGCAACAAATCCGGCGCGTCTTCGCGTGCGCGCAAATTGCGCGCGTGCCCATCCATCGCCCACGAGGGCCCAATCGTATTGCGATGGCAAAACAAACACTGATCGCCCGTGATGTATTCGGGCACGGGCTTGCCCGCATGCGTCGCGCCCCACGCTTTGGGGTCGAGGGGTTTAGGTTCCTGACTATTGACGACCGCTGAAAAAAAGAAAGCCGCGCTGCCTAACAACAACGCGGCACATTTGAACCAAATGACTTTTTTCATATGCGTTTCTTTCAAATCGAAGGCTCCCAAATCTCCGCCAGTTGCAACACGAAGCCCGGCAATTCAGGGTCGCCGGAAACTTCCAAACGTTTTCGAGCTTTTCTACGGGCGTGTTAGGACGATAGATGTAAACCGTATGGGTTTTGGGATCAAGCAACCAGCCGAGTTGCAAACCGTGCGCGAGATATTCGGCCATCTTCGCTTCGACATAAGCCAGTTTGTCGGAAGGCGACAACCACTACAAGGCGAAGTCAGGGCACAACGGCGGAAACTTTTGTTTCTGCTCCGCCGTCAGTTGCGCCATTCGCGTGCGACGAACCCACGTCACCGGCGAAGCGCGCATCGCGCCATTCGGCAATAGGTAACCCGCCCATAAACCAGCGGTCCCGTGTCCATCCGCTTTGACCAGTTTCTTAATTGGCAAACCACTTCTGCGTTGCGCCAACTGATGTCAGCACCGCACAAGGGCTGCAAGATGATTTCACCGGCGGCGCTACGCTCTATGCGAATCAAATAGTTGGCCTGACAGAACTCGAAAAACTCGTCTTCGCTGAAAGCGATTTCGGGCGGAAGGGTCAACACGACCATGCCTTCAAACTCGGCGGCAAACGATAACAGTTTTGGTGCTACGGCTCGGTTCATACTCACTTCTTTTTTGCTTGGCATGCGTTGACCGTATTCACGGGAAACAGCACGACGTAGCGCGGATTACTAATCCGCGTTACAT
>JABFSD010001077.1 GCA_013140935.1 Acidobacteriota bacterium | reverse complement strand
TACACAAGGCGATCAGCAGATGCAGCCTGAGCTTCACAAAAATGGATGACATAATTCGTTATCCTTCAAAAAAAAACTTAGGACTTACGCAAATGTGGCGTGGACTGCCAGTTCGCGCCACTGGGCGAATCGTAAGTCGAGATTGGTTGCCAACTCCTGTGGCGCGGACTGGCAGTCCACGCCACATTTGCGTAAGTCCTTTTATCGAATGCGCCGAATCGCGTTATTTGCCGAATCGGTAAAAATAATTTCGCCGTTCAAACCGATGATGATGTTCATGGCAGGGGCGATGGTAATGCGTCCATTTTCGCAACCTTCCGCCGTCGTACACGGTTGCACTGTCACGACGAGTCCCGCCGCTTGCAGGTTTAACAGCGCGCTTCCCGCCGCGCCGTAATCGCCGCTGTAACCTTTGACCTGAGCTTGTCCGGCCAGCGAAGCCGCCGTGGCCGTATTGCCTGAGATCGTCAGTCGCATAACGCGATGTTCGCCGATGTTGGGCGTCAAGGGGCCAGCGTTGGTCACGTAAGCGAAAGTGCCGGAGCTGTCTACGGCGACGTCGCGGGGGCTGCGCAAAGGCGAACCCACGATGAGCTTATCGAAACCCGTAGTGAAGGCGCTGCCATCGGCCTTTTCGCGCAAGATGGTACTCGTGCCGGCATCCACGACCCACAAGCGGTTGGCGTTATCAAAGGTCAAGCCCGTGTAAACGTTCGCCGCAGTAGATGTTACACCTGGGTCGGTCGCGCCCGGCAGCAAGGCCACCGGAATGCTGGCGATGGCTCCCGTCACACGATTGATGCGACGCACCCGTTTATTGCCCGCCTCGCACAAATAAATGTCTTTGGAAACAGGATGCACGGCTATGTCAAGCGCGCCCACCAGCCGAGCTTCCAGCGGATCAGGGCCGTCCATCGCGCTTTTGGCTGCGTCGGGATTTCCGCCTGCGATGGTTTTGATTACGCCGGGCGCAACGGTGATGGTGGTTCCATTGGGATAGAAGGTAATGGTTTGGTTCGACGTATTGACGAAGCGAATGCGGCTGGTGCGCCGATTGACCTTGTTGGTATTCGTGCCGAGCAAACCCGGTCCGCCGCGCGTGTCGGCGATATAAATTCCTTCGGTCGTAGCCCAGAGGCCTTGCGGCGTGTCGAAACCGCCGAACTTGATTTGCACCCCGTCAATGCCTTCGGCTTCACCCGCTTGAGCGTTGGCCGTGGCGATCCGTCCGGGCTGAACGGTGAGCGCACTCGCCGTGCCCGCAAAGATCGTCACCGGTTTGAGCGAACGATTGACGAACCGCAAGCTACCGCCTTCAGAAATCCACAGTCCGCCATTGATAGGGTCGAGCGCGACTCCGCCGGGGGCGGTCAATTGCGCCGAAGACGCCAGCCCGCCATCGAAGGGTTTGCTGAATCCGCTGCCAAAAACCGTATCTATGCGATTGCTGAGAATGACCTTGCCCGCAACTTCGACGGAGTTATTCGACAAATTGACGTAACGCACCCGGCCACGTAACGCTTGCGTTTCGGCTTGATCGCAAACGAAAAGGCCGTTGGCGTCTCCGGCGATGCCTACGTTACCCGAATCAATGAACTTGAATTGAGCGGAAGTGCGCGGCCCGCCATCGCCGCAATTGGAATCGCTATATTCACAAGCGGTTTCGCGGACGCCTGCCACGTCTGCCGGATTGGTCTGGTTTTCGGTGCCGACAATGTTGTGGGCGGCGCGATTGGCGATATAAAGCTGATTGCCCACCAGGGCCAAACCGGCAGGGAACGGGCGCAGCTTATAGGGCGAACCGGTAGGCGGCGTGCGTTCGCGCGGCAATTGCACCACCAGCTTGACCGGATTTGCGCCCACATTGACTACGCGATTGTGCCCGGTGTCGGCGACGTAAATGTTGCCCAGGCTGTCTACGACAACGGCGCGCGGTTCCAGCAACTTTTGTGTGGCGGGCGTCGTGGCTTCGAAGACGGCATCCACAGCGGAGGTCTCGCCGGAACCGGCGACGAGTACGGGCGCTCCGCCCGTGGGACTGATGCGATATATCTTGTTGGCGGTGTCGCAGAAATAGACATCGCCCGTCGTCGGATGTACGCCTAAGCCGTTGATGGTAATGCCGAAGGTGCCCTGAAAGAGCGTTCCTATGTTGCCCCGTTCGATGGTGATGCCGTTATTGCCGGCAATGGAGCCAGTAGAGATATTCAAAAAACGTATCGCCGGCGTAACCGAGTCAATGAAATAAACCCGATCCCCCGTGTTGCTGACGCCCATCCCGGTGACGGGGCCTAAGTCAGCAGATAACCCCGGAGCGTTGTCATTCAAATTGGTTCCACCACCCGCAATCGTCGTGATGGTTCCGGGTGGAACCGTTTTTCCGGCGATGGTCACCGGGTTGCGTGTGGTGTTGACAAAACGCAACACCGACAGCCCGATACTGCTATCAATGAAAAATACACCGCGGCCCATGTTGTCAGTGGCGACTTGCAGCGGAGAAAGCACTGAGGCATCGGCCGCGAGATTGCCTTCGCCGTAAATTCCACCCGCGATGGTGTCAATGATTTGCGACGTATTGCCGGTCAGCGTCGTGCCGAGTCCGGCGCCCAATCCGCCTTGTGATTCGATAATGCCGCCCGAAGCGCTGCCCGTCACTTGCGTGTTGTTCAGCCCTATCGAAGCGCCTTCGATAATCACTGCGCCTCTGCCGCGCACGCTCTCGCCGCCGTTGCGCACTTGCACGAAACTCAAC
>JABFSD010000953.1 GCA_013140935.1 Acidobacteriota bacterium | reverse complement strand
TTCGCGCCGATCAGTGAAATCAGCTCCGTCATAGGCCAGCAGGCAGAGGTTATCAATGGGCAGGTTGTCTCCGGCGGTTATTACCATGGGTTGGGCGTACAACCTGTGCTGGGGCGCGCGATCACAACCGAAGACGACAAGCCGGGCGCTGCGCCGGTCGTCGTACTCAGTCATCAGTATTGGCAGGAACGTTTCGCCGCCAACCCTGCGGTTATCGGGCAATCACTCAAACTCAATCAGCAATCGTTCACGATCATCGGCGTGACGCCGCCCGCGTTTATCGGCACGCTGCAAGTGGGTTTTCGCCCGGCGGTCACGATCCCGATTGCCAGCGATCCGTTGTTGCGTGGCGAAAACAGCCGGTTGGGTACGGCGAAGAAGCCCGGCTCGTGGTGGTTGGATGTGATGGGGCGACTCAAGCCGGGCGTGACGCATGAACAAGCGCGCGCCAGTCTGAACGGCGCTTTTCAAGCCGCCGCGTTGGAAGTGATGTCACCGCCGCGGCGCGCGGATGAGCCAGCCGTGCTTGATCCGAAGGACTATCCGAACTTGATGGCGGAATCCGGCAGTCACGGAATGCTCGATATGCGTCGCTACCATGCGCCGACGATTTACGCGCTGTTTATCGTGGTGGCGCTCGTGCTGCTGATTGCCTGCGCCAATGTCGCCAATCTGTTGCTGGCGCGCGCGACTTCGCGCAGTGCCGAAATCACTGTGCGGCTCGCGGTCGGTGCGGGACGCTGGCGTTTGATGCGGCAGTTGTTGACCGAAAGCGTATTGCTCGCAACGTTGGGCGGCGTGGCGGGCGTAATCTTCGCTTTGTGGGGCAACAGCGCGCTCGTGGCGCTGACCGACAAAGACACCGGATTGATCCCCAACAACGTAGACCTCAACGTGAACTGGCGCGTACTCGCGTTTACGCTGCTCGTTTCGATGCTGACGGGCGTGCTGTTCGGACTGGCTCCGGCTTGGCGTGCGACAAAGGTGGATTTAGCGACTTCGCTCAAACAGAGCCGCCGCACGACGGGCGCAATCTCGCGTTTGAGCAAAGGCTTGATCGTCGCGCAGGTTGCTTTGTCTTTGTTGATATTGGTTGGGGCAGGTGTGTTTCTGCGCACGCTGCAAAATCTGCAACGCGTGAACCTCGGCTTCAACCAGGAAAATCTGCTGGTGTTCAAATTGCAGCCCGCGCAGGCCGGCTACCAAGACGAACGGCTGGTGCAGTTTTATCAACAACTCTTTGCGCGGCTGGATGCGCTGCCCGGCGTGCGCGCTGCTACTTTCGGGCACGTCGCGCTGCTCGCGCACGACAACTATTCCTCTGGCATTCTGTTGCCCGGTGAAGACGTGAATGCGCCTCGCCGTTCTACCATGCGGCAAATGGCGCGCGAGAATTATTTTGCGACGCTGGAAATTCCGTTGCTGCGTGGCCGCAGCTTCACGGCGCAGGATGATGCGCACGCGCCGCAGGTCGCTATCGTCAGCCAAGCCTTCGCACACAGGTTTTTCCCCAACGACGAGGTACTTGGAAAACAGATCACTTTCAGAGGCGAAAACCGCATGGTCGAAATTGTCGGCGTCGTGGCGGATGCCAGATACGAAACTCAACGCAAAGAAATCCCGCCGCTGCTTTACACGCCGTGGCAGCAGGAAGGCGCATTGATCGGCACGATGAAATTCACCCTGCGTACGACGGGCGAACCGACCGCGCTGGCCGCTACGGTGCGAAAGGTCGTGCGCGATCTCGACAGCAACTTGCCGATGACGGAGATCAGTTCGCAAACCGCACGTTCACAAGCCACGTTGGGACGCGAACGTTTGTCGGCGCGACTGTTGAGCTTTTTCGGCGGCGTCGCGCTGCTGCTCGCGGCCATCGGGCTGGCGGGCGTGCTGGCCTATTCGGTTTCGCAACGCACGAACGAAATCGGCATTCGCATGGCGCTCGGCGCGCAAACCGCCAATGTGTTGCGGCTGGTGCTGGGGCAGGGACTGAAACTGGTTTTGTTGGGACTGGTCGTAGGCGCAGCGATTGGCTACGGCTTGAAACGTTCGCTCGCCAGCCAATCGTTCGCGCGCGGAACGTGGCAGGCACGAATGGCCGAACAGCTTTATGGCGTCAGCGTGACCGATCCGTTGACCGTAGCTGCCGTTGCGTTTTTGCTCATCCTTGTGGCGCTGCTGGCCTGTTGGATTCCAGCACGGCGGGCGACGAAAGTTGATCCGATGATTGCGCTGCGGTGCGATTGAGGCGCTCAAAGCTCCGGCAAGATTTCCGCCAGCAAAATTTCTGGGGGATGTTCGTGGGCTTGATAGAGCACGCGCCGCAAGTTGACGACGCGTTCGCGGTTGAGTTGGAGCGCGATGACCGTAGCGCGTCCGCTGGGCGTCAACCCTAGAACGAGCGAACAGTCTTCGTTCCAGCCGAAATGATCCGCCCAGTTTTGTTCGCGCGGATGAAAGAGCGCTACCGGCAGTGCGGTAGCTGGATCGTGCGCGATGGTTTTGGTGTACTCGTGGCTGTTGCAGCCCTGGCAGGCCAGCGCGAGGTTTTCCGCGCTGGTCGCGCCGCCCAATTCCACGGGATGAATGTGTTCGATGTGAAAGCTGCCGGGCGAATAGCGCACCTGACAGCGGCAGTATTCGCAACAACCGCGTGCCCGCTTGAAAACCAGGCGGCGCAATTCGGCAGGGACGTAAGGTCTACTCATAAGCGGGCTGATCGAAACCGAGTTGTCGCATGACTTCGGGTAGCGA